>JABDJG010000102.1 GCA_013002595.1 Hyphomicrobiales bacterium
CGGCAATGTCAAGAAGTTGCCGCCGCCGCCGCGCTACAATGTCGGCGTGCTGGACAAATACGGTGTCTATTTCCTCCTTTTGGGGGCAATTTTGATCCTGGCTTCGCTGAAAACGCTTCTTTCTGCCGTGTTGCGGTCGCGCGATGAAACAGCGCCGGAGCCAGAACCGGACGATCCCACCAGATCCCTCGAAGTGGCGATGGCGGCAGCCGTCAAGCAGAGCCGGTATGAGCCTGCGCCGACACCAGTCGTCTTGCCGCCTGAAAGGGCACCGGTCGACAAGGCGCCGGATGACGCAAATTTGTCGTTCGGAAAGCGCGCCTAGAGCAAACCGCTTTAGAGTTTGCGGTTCTTGAGAAACTGCCGGGTCATTTTGGGGGCGGCACCGAGATAGTTTGCAGGGTCGACCAGTTTGGCCAGAGCGTTCCGGTCCACGACAGCGGTGATCCTGGCATCGGCGACAAGGGCATCGAGGAACGCGGTTCCACTGGTCATGGCAATGCGGCAGCACTCATAAACGATGTCGTGGGCGGCCTGGCGGCCAAGATGAGGGGCAAGACCCATCATCACCGCCTCGGCAACGATCAGCCCGCCGGTTGTGTCCAGGACCTGGCGCATGGCGCCCGGCCGCACTTCAAGGCCCTCGAGTACTTCGCGGGCAGCCTGCAAGCCTCCTGATGTGACAATAAAGGCGGTTGGAATAGCCAACCATTCGACATGCCATTGGCCGGAGGCGCGTTCGTGATCCTGGACCATTGCATCGAGCATGGCGGAGTGCTGCTCGCGCACGATCTTGGCTGCGGCCAGCATCATCTCCGATGAGATCGGGTTGCGCTTTTGCGGCATGGTCGAAGAGCCGCCGCGGCCGGGCTGGAAAGGCTCCAGCACTTCGCCGGTTTCGGTCTGCATCATCAACATGATGTCGTAGCCGATCTTGCCGATCGAGGCGGCAACCAGTGCAAGCCAGCCGGTGACTTCGGCAAAGCCGTCGCGGATGGTGTGCCAGGTCATATCGGGAATGGCGAGCTTGAGTTCCTTGGCCAGGGCAGCCTGTGTGGCAAGGCCGTCCTTTTCGCCAAGCGAGGCAAGTGTGCCGGCAGCACCGGCAAACGACACAACTTCGAGGCGCGGGCGAAGTTCGCTCAGCCGCTGCCGGTGGCGGTCGATCGCCGACAGCCAGGCGGCAGCCTTATAACCAAAGGAAACCGGCAAGGCGTGTTGCAGGTGGGTGCGGCCGGCCATCGGCGTGTCGGCGTGGGTCTGTGCCAGTTTGGCAAGGGCCGCTGCGATGGCATCGAGGTCTGCGGACACAAGATCCAGCGCATCGCGCATCTGCAGGACATCGGCTGTGTCCATGATGTCCTGGGTGGTGGCGCCCCAGTGGCAATATTGACCAGGCCCGTCGGGCGCCCATTCAGCCAGCTGCTCGATCAAGGGCAGGATCGGATAGCCAACGATGCGGGTGCGCTCTGCCAGTCTTGGCCAGTCGATTTTATCAACAGTGGCTGCAGCGGCGATGGCTACAGCTGCTTCGGCCGGGATGATACCAAGGCCGGCCTGAACACGGGCAAGGGCTGCCTCGACATCGAGATAGCGCCGCACCATCGCATGATCGGTGAACAGCGCCTGCATGGCAGCTGAGCCGAACATGTCGCTCCATAGCTGCGATCCGATCACGATTGATGGCATGTGGTTCCGCCCGATGTCCGATGAAACAGTGCCAGGCGACTATTGCCCAACTTGTGCAGCATTGACCAGACCCCTATAAAAATCATCGCGATGAGCTGGAAAGATGAAACCAATCAAATACACGAACGCCGCCGCCTGGCGAAACTGCAGGGCGGCGCCGATGCCATCAAGGCACAGCACCGCAAAGGCCGGCTGACCATCCGCGAGCGGGTCGATGCGTTGCTCGATGATGGCTCGTTCGACGAGATCGGCATGGGGGCGGGCGATGCCGAGCTTGACGAGAACGGCAATCTGATTGAATTCTCGCCGGCCAACTATGTGCTCGGCTTTGGCAAAGTCGACGGACGTCGCTGCATTGTCGGCGGAGAGGATTTCACCCTGAAGGGCGGCTCACCGTCTGCCGCCGGCCAGCGCAAGAGCGTCTATACCGAAGAGCTTGCGGTCAAGATGCGGATGCCTCTGATCCGGTTACATGAAGGTGCCGGCGGCAGTGTCGGCGGTGCCAAGAAGCAGAGTTTGAGTGCGCCGGTGTTCGAACCGCACCGGTTCAAATCGGTCGTCCAGGCCATGGCCAGCGTGCCGGTTGCAACAGCTGCGCTTGGCGCGGTTGCCGGCATGCCGGCGGGACGGCTGGTGGCGGCGCATTTTTCCGTGATGTCGCGCTCAACCGCGCAGGTGCTGATCGCCGGGCCGGCGGTCGTGCAGCGCGCGATGGGTGAAAAAAAGACCAAGGAAGAGCTTGGCGGGGCGGATGTCCATACCCGCAATGGCACCGTCGACAATGCCAGCGAAGACGAGACCGAGGCATTGGCCCAGATCCGCCGGTTTCTGGGCTACATGCCGGCCAATGTCTGGGAGCTGGCCCCGGTGAGCGCGTGCGATGATCCGGTTGACCGGCAGGAAGAGGCCTTGCTGGAGATCGTGCCGCGCGAGCGCCGGCGGGCATTCGACATGCGCCGGGCACTGGCGATGATCCTTGACCGGGACACGTTCTTTGAAATGGGCAAGGGCCATGGCCGCAGCCAGATTACCGGGCTGGCGCGAATGCATGGCCAGCCGGTTGGCGTGTGGGCCAACGACGGCAGGCATCTGGCCGGCGCCATGACCGCCAACGGTGCGCACAAGGTGCGCCGGTTCATTGAAATGTGCGATACGTTCCACCTGCCGATCCTCAGTTTTGTCGATGAGCCCGGTTTCATGATCGGCTCGCAATCGGAGCGCGAGGCAACCATCCGGCATGGTGCAAACGCTGTGTTGACGGCGGCGATGAGCCGGGTGCCTTGGGCAACAGTTATGGTCAGGCGCTCGTTCGGGGTGGCCCAGGCGGCGCACTATGGACCGGATGGCTATGTGCTGGCCTGGCCATCGGCCGAAACCGGGCCGCTGCCGGTCGAGGGCGGCGTTGCAGTTGCCTTTCACCGCGAGATTGCCCAGGCCGAGGATCCTGATGCCAAGCGGCGCGAGCTGGAGGAGATGCTGGCGGCCAAGCAATCGCCGTTTCCGCGCGCCGAGTCTTTTTCGGTGCATGAGTTGATCGACCCGCGCGAGACCAGGCCAATGTTGTGCCGCTGGATCGAACGCATTCAACCGCTGTTGCCGTCCCTGCTGGGACCGACAGGGTTTTCTGTCAGGCCGTAAGGAGAGATTGAGACGTGGCCACACAAATCAAACTGGAGACCGGCGGCTCCATGTGGAAAATGCTGGTCAGGCAAGGCGATGACGTAACCGCCGGCCAGGAGCTGTTCATCATGGAAGTCATGAAAATGGAAGTGCCTTACGAGGCGCCGGCTGACGGCAAGATCGTTGCGGTGCATATCGCAGAAGGCGATGTCGTCGAAGAGGGGCAGCTGGCGCTCGAGATCGACTGACGCCCCGCTTGCTGCGAACGCTTTGCACAACATTTACGGGAAACTCGCTGAGCCATATTCTCCAATTAGCCTTATTGTTCGTGTGTTGATGGTGCACGACAGGTCGGCAAAAGGGAGTGAAGCGTGGTGCTGAGACGGGTGCTGCAAACCCTGATTTTGGGCGTTTGTGTGGTTGTGCCGGTGGCGGCTGGCGCCTGGTGGGTGTCGCTCGAGCCGGGCTATGTCGCCGGCCATAAGGCAGCCGATAATGCCGAAAGGAAACTGGCGCGCGAGACGTTCTGGACCGGGCTGCCGGTTTATGTGCGTATCTTCAAGCAGGAATCGCTGCTTGAGCTGTGGATGCGCAGAGGCCAGAAATGGCAGCTGTTCGGCACGTTTCCGATCTGCTCGTGGTCCGGCAGGCTGGGGCCGAAACTGAAGGAAGGAGACGGACAATCGCCGGAAGGCTTTTATACGGTGGCCAAATCGAGCCTCAACCCCAACAGCAGCTATCATCTGTCGTTCAATCTGGGGTTTCCCAATGCCTATGACCGGTCGCACGGGCGGACCGGTTCGTTCCTGATGGTGCACGGGAGCTGCGTGTCGATCGGTTGTTACGCGATGACCGATCCGGGTATCGACATCATCTACCGGCTGACCGAGGCAGCGCTTGATGCCGGCCAGACCATGGTTCCGGTGCACATCTTTCCCTTCTGGATGAGCGATGAAAACATGGCCAGGCATAGCCAGTCGAAGTGGATTGATTTCTGGCGCGAATTGAAAGTCGGCTTCGATGTTTTCGAGGCTGACAGGAAGGTGCCGAAGATATCGGTGTCGCCAAAGCGCTACGTCATCAAGACACCCGGCTGAGGCCATCCGGGGCCTACCGTGATCGGTTTTATATCATGCGTGTTTGCAGCGTGACCTGGGTTCGCTAGTGTTGATTGTTCCCCGAATCAACCAGAACTGACGGTCTCATGAAAAAGTTCAACTTCTATGCCGGTTTGTTCTGCGTGACGTCGGCGACGCTCATGTTGCAGCTCATCCAGACGCGAATTTTGTCTGTGATTGCGTGGTATCATTTAGCCTTTTTCGTCATCAGCACTGCCATGTTCGGTCTGTCGGCTGGCGCCGTTTGGGTCTATTTGAGGCGCGAGCGGTTTTCGACGGCGACGTTCAGTGCAGATATCGCCAATTACAGCCTTGCATTTGCTGTGAGTATTGCCGCTGCGGTTGCGCTGCAAATGACCGTCGTCCCCATTGCCATCGTGACGATGACGTCCATCCTGATCTGGGCTCAGTTGGCGGTGTTGATCTCTGTTCCGTTTTTCTTTTCCGGTGTGGTGGTCAGCCTGGCGTTGACCCGCAGCCCATATCCTATCGGGAAGGTCTACGGGGTTGACCTTATCGGAGCTGCCATCGGTTGTTTCGGCGTGCTTTTGCTGCTGAACCTGACGGATGGGCCATCGGCTGTGTTGTGGACCAGTGTTGCGGCTGCCATTGGGGCGGTATTCTTCGCCAAATCGCATGGTTCAACAGCGCTCTTGCCGACCGAAGACAACGGTATCTCGAAACATTCACGCTGGGTATGGTTGTTGATTCTGCTGATTGTCGCGAGCCTCAACACACTCGATGATCGACGCCGCGGCCTCTATCCGGTCTTTGCAAAGGGCCAATCGCAACTGAGTGGTTTGCCATGGTTTGAAACATGGAATTCATACTCCCGGGTTACTGCAACTCGGCCGTTTGAGCGGGCGCCTTTCCTGTGGGGGCCGTCCGAGACGCTCGATCTGTCGAAACTGAAGGTCCCGTCAAGTGCGTTAAAAATCGACGGTGATGCCGGCACCATGGGGTTTGGAATCGCCGGCGATATCTCCAAAGCCGATTTCCTGAAATATGACATTACCAACCTTGCCTATCATCTGCCCGGGCGAAAGCGTTCTGCGGTCATTGGTGTCGGGGGTGGCCGCGACATCATCAGCGCCCGGGTGTTCGGCATTGCCGACATCACCGGCGTTGAAATCAACCCGGCGTTCGTCAACCTGTTGCTGCATGAGCCCGAATTCAGAGATTTTGTCGGACTGAACAAACTGGAAGGCGTCAATCTCGTCGTCGATGAGGCCCGAAGCTGGTTTGCCCGTAGTCAGGACAAATTCGACATTATCCAGATGAGCCTGATCGATACGTGGGCAGCAACGGGTGCCGGGGCATTCACATTGAGCGAGAACGGCCTGTATACAGTCGAAGCCTGGCAAATTTTCATGGACCGATTGTCAACAAACGGCGTCTTTACCGTCAGCCGTTGGTACTCGCCTTACGATACAGCCGAGACCGGCCGGCTGGTAAGCCTTGCCGTTGCCGCATTGCTTGAGAAGGGGGTCAAAACGCCCAAAGATCATATCTTCCTTTCGGCTGGATCAAACATCGCTTCGCTGGTTGTCTCACCGTCCGGCTTTACCCCGCAAGAGTTGCAGAGTTTGAGAGAGGCGAGCGACAGACTGCGTTTCGGTCGTTTGATTGCCCCGGATGAGCCCACTCAATCGGACACTCTGAGAGCCATCGTCAGTGTGAGTAACCAGGCTGAACTGGACCGTTACGCCGGCAGCTTCCGGCTCGATCTGACGGCGCCGACCGATAACCGGCCTTTCTTCTTCAACCAGCTGCCACTGTGGGACGCGGTGTCAGTGATGTTGTTTGGTTTCGACACCCTTCCTGCCGGCGTTGCCTTTGGCAATATGCTGGCCACGGCTACGCTGGTGACGCTGTTTTTCATCGCCCTTGTCCTGGTTATCGTTGCGATCGTGTTGCCGCTGCGCCATGCGCTGACCGACGTTGGCGGGCGTCTGGCATCGGCGGGCAGTGCCTATTTCATTTTGATAGGGGCCG
>JABDJG010000186.1 GCA_013002595.1 Hyphomicrobiales bacterium
CATCACAGGCTTGCCCGTACCCAGCCGTTTCAAGTCTGTCGATTATCAGATATCAATTCTCTGTCGTAGCGATCTAAACACAGTATTCAGGCAAGGCTCCACATGGCATTGGATCGAGAACTGGACGGGATCCTCGTCGTCTCCATGGAACAGGCGGTCGCTGCACCCTATTGTGGCTTGCTGCTTGCTGACGCCGGAGCCCGCGTGATCAAGGTTGAACGGCCGGAAGGCGACTTTGCCCGCCGCTACGACAGGGGCGCTGACGGCAACAGTGTTTTCTTTGCCTGGTTGAACCGCGGCAAGCAATCGATCTGCATCGACATGAACGATGATGAAGACACGGACCTGCTGCGCACCATGCTGAGCAAGGCGGACGTATTCCTCAGTAACCTCGCGCCAGGTGCGCTTGAGCGGCGCGGGCTGGGCTGGGCCGGGCTCTCCAAGGACAATCCCGGCCTGATCAGTTGCTCGATTTCCGGCTATGGCCGCACCGGCGCCGGCGCCGGCAAAAAGGCCTATGACTTTCTGGTGCAAGGTGAGAGCGGTCTGTGCTCGGTGACCGGTATCGAAGCCCAGCCGTCCCGCGTCGGCATTTCCATGGCCGACATATCCACCGGGCTGACTGCCTTTTCCGCTATCCTGCGTGCCCTCATCCAGCGCGGCAGAACCGGCACGGGCACCGACATCGACATTTCCATGTTCGATGTGCTGGCAGATTGGATGAACATGCCCCTGTTGAGCCATCGTTACCTGGGCGGCGCGCCTCCCCGGCTCGGGCTTACCCACGCTCTCATCGCGCCCTATGGCGCCTTTCCCGTCAAGGACGCCGACCAGGTGCTGTTGGCGGTCCAGAGTAACCGCGAATGGACAGTATTCTGCGAGCAGGTCCTCGGCCAGCCCGAGCTCGCCAAGGACAAGCGCTTTGCCGACAATCCCGATCGGATCGCCAATCGCGATCAGATACATGAAATCATCGACGGCGTATTTTCCAGGCACTCCCGCCAGGAGGTCATGCAAAAGCTCGACGATGCCCGTATCGCCAATGCTCAACTCAGTTCGGTTGCCGACCTGTCATCACATGATTTCCTGCGTAACCAGACCATCCAGTTCGGCGGCACTTCTCTGAAGATGGCCGAACTCCCTGTGCCTACGAACGCAAACCGCCCTTGCCAGGTGCCGATCCTTGATGAACATGGCCCGCTCATCCGACAGGAATTTAACAAATAGGACTCGCTCCGACCGATGAATTACGAACAAGACCACAAGGACATCAGACAAGGTGTCACCCGCCTATGCGCCGATTTTCCGGGAGAATACTGGCGCGAGTGCGATCGCGAGCGAAATTATCCCACGCAATTCGTCACCGCATTGACTGAAGCAGGCTATCTCGGCGCGCTGATTCCGGAGGAATTCGGCGGCGCCGGACTTCCGATTTCCGCCGCTGCAGCCATTCTTGAAGAAGTTCACCGGTCCGGTGGCAACGCCGGTGCCTGCCATGCCCAGATGTATACGATGGGTACGGTATTGCGACATGGATCCAAAGCACAAAAGCAGAAATATCTCCCCGCTATTGCCGATGGCAGCCTGCGACTGCAGGCCTTTGGTGTTACCGAACCAACCAGTGGCACTGACACCACCGCTCTGCGCACCACGGCAAAACTTGAAGACGGCCATTACATCGTCAACGGTCAGAAAATATGGACGTCCAGGGCCGAACATTCCGATCTTATGCTGCTGCTGTGCCGCACCACGCCGCGCGATCAGGTAACCAAAAAGACCGATGGCCTCTCGGTGCTTCTGGTTGATATGCGCCAGGCTCTCGGCGAAAGCCTGACCATCCGCCCGATCCGCACGATGATGAACCATGCCACGACCGAGGTCTTTTTCGACAACATGAAGGTGCCGGCACAGAACCTCATTGGCGAACAAGACAAGGGCTTCCGCTACATCCTTTCGGGCATGAATGCCGAGCGCATTCTGATCTCGGCCGAATGCATTGGTGACGCCAAATGGTTCATCGAAAAGGCCTCCAGCTATGCCAGCGAACGCACCGTTTTCGGCCGGCCAATCGGCCAGAACCAGGGCGTCCAGTTTCCGATCGCCCGCGCCTATGCCCAGATGCGCGCTGCCGAACAAGTGCTGAAAGAGGCGATCCGCCTGTTCGAGGCCGGCGGCAACCCGGGCGAAGAGGCCAATCTCGCCAAACTGCTGAGCGCCGATGCCTCCTGGGCAGCCGGTGAAGCGTGTCTGCAGGCCCATGGCGGCTTCGGTTTTGCTGAAGAGTTCGACATCGAACGCAAGTACCGTGAGTGCCGCCTCTTCCAGGTCGCCCCAATCTCGACGAACCTGGTACTAAGTTACGTCGCCGAGCACGTCCTCGGTATGCCACGCTCGTACTGATCTCAAAACGGTCGCGAAGAATTTCAAGGTTTCTATCTGCCATCCGATCATTGTATACTGAATACGACATACAATGATCGGATCAGACCCTCATGAATAACCAAGGCCAGCTGGATTATCTGCGCGTACACAAGGACCCAACGCCGCTGAGAGAACGCACTGCGGAGGCCCTGAGATCCGCAATCTTCAACTTGCACCTCAAGCCCGGACAACGGCTGGTCGAAAGCGAGTTGTGCACCATGACCGGTGTCAGCAGGTCCAGTGTCCGCGAGGCAATGCGAAATCTTGAAGCTGAGGGTCTTGTCAGGCCGATGGCCGGCAGGGGCATGCAGGTAACACCGCTGTCCGCCGACATGGGCCGCGAAATCTACGAGGTCAGGGGCGTGCTCGAAGCTGCGGCCGGCCATAATTTCGCTGAACGCGCAACAGTTGACGATGTCCGTGACCTCAAATCAGCCATGTCACGGCTGAAGAAGACCAAAAAATCTCCAGCCGGCTCACAATACGCTGACGCTCTGGATGACGTTTATCGAGTTTTGCTGCGCGGTGCCAGAAACCAGGTCGCCGATCAGCTCATTGCGACCCTGAACGGCCGGATACACCTCCTGCAGGCCCTCGCCTCAAATGCAGAAAAACCCAAGCGCCGGCGCAAAACCATCACGCTCGTGGGCGAGATTGTCGATGCGGCATGCCAGCACAAGGCCAAACGGACGGCCAGACTATGCAAGGCCTTCGTCGACAGGTCGGCAGTGTTCGCACAAAAAGTTTTGAAGAAACACGCGGCAACCTTGAGCGCGCCTACTGCTGAAGATGCTTGATCATTCCCCAGGCTTCTTCCCGATTGGAACTCGCCACTCTTCAAAAACCTCGTCTGTATGGGCGCCAAGCTTCGGGGGCCCGCGATATAGCTCAAACTCATGCGAGCTCATGGCAACGGGGAACGCGGTTGTGCTGGTTTCGACACCGTTCGGCAATACCAGCGGCCTGATCAGCTTCATCGCCTCGATTTGCGGATCATTCAAGATTTGATCGTAAGTATTGATCGGGGCGCAGGGAACGCCGCGGCGATCCATTTCCGACAGCCAGTACGACGCTGTTTTCACTTCAAATTTTGGGGCCAACAGTTCGGCCAGTTGGCTCTGGTTGCGTGCCCGGTCGGCCTGTGTCGCAAATCTGGCATCTTCAACCAGCTCCGGCAAACCGGCGGCGTCAGCCACTTCATGCCAAAGACGGTCATTTCCAGCCGCAATGATGAAGTGTTCGTCACTCGCGGCAAAGGCCTGATAGGGAGCATTGCGCGGGTGCGCTGAACCAAGCCGTTCGGGGGCCTTGCCGGTGCCAAAATATTCACTGGTCTGCAGTGCGGCAACGCCGATCAGGGCGCCCAGCATCGAACAGTCAATATAGGCGCCCTGCCCGGTTTGTCTTGCCTGCATGTGTGCCGCGGTTATCGTGTAGGCCGCGTAGAGCCCGGCACAGAAATCTCCAACCGGCACACCACACTTGATCGGCGCGTCACCTTTCTGGCCGGTGACGCTCATCAGGCCGGACATACCCTGAACGGTTACATCAAATGCCCCTTTTTTGGCATATGGCCCGGTCTGGCCATAGCCGGAGATCGAGCAGTAGACAATCGCTGGATTGATACTTTTCAGGCGTTCATAACCAAGTCCGAGCCGGTCAAGAACGCCGGGCCTGAAGTTCTCGACCAACACATCTGCGTTCCGCGCCAACCCGCGCAACCGCTCTACAGAACCCGCATCCTTCAGATCGACGGCAATGCTGCGCTTGTTGCGGTTGAGCGATGCAAAGTTTTCGCTGTAGACCGGGCCGTCTCCTGCCTTAGACAGTGGCGGCCAGCTGCGCATACCATCGCCGCCATCAGGTCGTTCGACCTTGACCACATCGGCGCCAAGATCGGCCAACAAAGACCCCGTGAACGGGCCCGCCGCGATCTGGCCGAATTCCAGCACCCGCACTCCGGATAGCGGGCTGACCTTCTGACTGGCACGTTTGGTCATATTCCTAATCCCAATTCCTCTATTTCAGCCGGGCGGCACAGGCCGTCTATTCGACAGGCCACATACAATAAGGCGGCTTGCCTTGATTGTGAAAACCTCATCAATGCGCAACCTGGATTGCCGCACACCCCGCGCCAACTCAATCAGATTTACTCCCACGGCCCCGATAAGACCTCCGCAAGATACCATCGGTACTCACATACCTGATGGCAGCTGGGACAAGGCCAATCACGAAAACTTGATGACCGTCCACGATCACGGCGCCAACCTCGAGTACGACGTCGAATTCAACAAGAATTTTTCAGCGCGGCTATAAATCCGTGAACAGCCAATCCATCGGCTGTTGAATTCCAATTCGATATCCACTTAAGTTTGCCAATTGGGCGCCCGTCCATCGCGGCAAGATTTAGTCCTGACGATCAAGACCCATATCATTTATTAGCTCTACAAATTATAGTTAATAATGGCTATTAGTTTCAATTATTCCATTCTTGAAGTTACTAAAGGTCATCCACCTGCCCTAAAACAGTCCGTGCGAGATGTGACGTTGCGTCATATGAAAGATATCCAATATTCTGGAATTTTCGGCTTCATTTCGGTCAAGATTTATATATTACTACCTAACAAGAAGAATTCGGTACCGGTTGGCCGTAAATCTCGGCGGCCTTGCGTTTGCCGGCAAAGTTATTTTTGGGACAGGGGCCCCCAGAATTAAATGTCAATTACGCAACAATGCAAAGTGCGCCTGTTTGGGCGCCCTTCCATTGAATGGAACAATCATGAGCAGTTGGTTCCGCAAAAGCTCTTTGCGTTGCTGGCCCTGTTGGCGACAGCACCAAACAAACGGATGGGCCGCAAGGAAGCCATAAACAATCTATGGGGAACATCGGATCGCCAAAAAGCAAATGCCAGCTTCAGACAGTTTCTCGTCCGCGTCAAAAAGGCCGACCAGAAGCTACCGGAATGTATCCTGAAGGAAGCTGGAGGTTCGCTGTACTACAACAGTGAATTTCTGGATATTGATCTTGAGAACGTAATTGAATTGGACGTTCCAAAGGCTGTCAGGTCGGGAGATTATGAAACCCTGAAATCATTTATCTCGGTGACAAGCGAGCCGTTATTGGAACTCGATACATTGCACAACGAGGCATTTGAGGATTGGAGAACAAACCTAGCCACTCAACTTGCCGGCAGGCGCACCACCGCACTTGTAGCGTTGATCGATAGCGACCACACAATTGGCTTGCCGGCGTATCGTGAACAACTGGCCTTACAGCTCCTCGAAACTGATCCCAGCCAGGAACTGGCATACCGCGTCCTGATGGAACATTACTGCGAAAGCTGGGACCGTGCCAGGGCGCGCGATGTTTATTGGCAATGCGCAGAAACATTACTTGCCGATTACGGCGTCGAACCTGAGCTTTCAACCAGGCAACTGGCGGCGTCCTTAGGCTTGACGACCATGGGCCCCGACCGCAAACCGCCACCACAACCAGCAAATATTCAAGTTCCATCGCGGCAAGGCCCGGTGCCTAATGAAGATACCAGTTTGAGCCGAATTGGCGTACCTCGGATTATTCTGTTACCGCCCAGGCTTGTGGGCACCACATCTTCAACTGCCGGCATATTGGAGGCGCTGCTTGATGACATCACGGTGGGCCTGACCCGGTATCGAAGCATTTCCGTCCTCGCTGGCCACTCAGGCCGCATAGCCGCCCAGTCTGCCATCGAAGACGCCCCGGCAATCGGTGAACGTTACGGGGTTCAGTATCTCGTAAAGTCTACCGTCAGGCCATCAAACGAAGGTGAAATTGCCACCTTCCTGTTGCTGGATTGCCGCGCCGGCGTATCGTTGGCGGCGTTGGAAGCACCGATCGACACTCAAAATCTGTCAGAACTGTTTTCCGGGGTCGGGCTTGAAATCGTCCGACAATTCGTCAACGCCATTGAAAGAAGTGAGGTTGAATTTCCGTCCGCTGCACAAAACAGGACTGCCTATCGATATTTCCTGGAAGGCCGGCGGGCCCTGTGGTGCAGCGACTTACCCGACCTTCGCCGCGCCAGATCATATTTTCAAAAATCAATAAGAGAATCGGATCGATTTGCGCCAGCTCACGCAGGCATGTCCCGATCGCTAAGCATGGAACGCCTGGTAAGAGGTATGCAATGCACTGACTTGTTGCTTGAATCTTTGGAATTCGCTGAGAGCAGCATTCGGCTCGACCCGCTGGATGGGCGTGGCTTGCGTGAACGCGGCTTTTGCAATTTGTACCTGCGTCGTCATGAAGAAAGCCTGCAGAGTTTTGCAGCTGCTGCATCGGTAAATCCCAACGATGCGGACCTGCTGGCTGATTACGCAGACGCTCTGACACACGCCAGTATGCCGTCCGAAGCATTGTCAAACATTCTCAGGGCAAAGGCGCTAAACCCGGATGGCCCGGACTATTATGACTGGATCCACGCCAGCATCTTGTATCAGATGGCGAACTACGATGGTGCAATTCAGACGTTGCAGCCACTGGCCAGCAATCCGGCGGTATCGCGCCTGTTGGCGGCATCGACGGCCATGGCCGGTGACATGAAGTCCGCACGCCGGCACGCCAAAATACTGCGAACAAATTACCCGGACTTTGATCTTCGGCGTTTGTTCACGGTGATCCCGGACAAAAACATCAAAGATACCAAGCACTTGCTCGAAGGACTATGGCGTGCAGGTCTCAAATAGTGACTGCGGTCGATCGG
>JABDJG010000190.1 GCA_013002595.1 Hyphomicrobiales bacterium
ATCGGGCAAGCATCGCAACGCACCCGTCGTGTCGAAGACGCGCCTCCGGCACGATGGGCCGCTATGACCCACCCGTCGTGTCGAAGACGCGCTTCCAGCGCGATGGGCCGGGCGCTTTTTCCCGCCAGCTACGTTGCGCGCCGCTTATGGTACCGGTACCACCGCGCGACACGCGCCTTGCTGGCGGGAAAAATCGCTCCGGCGAAATAGGTCGCTGTTGCTGGGATCTGGTATTACCGTACCATCGGTTACGATTTTTGACCTGCCGAGCAGATGTCATCCAGCTTGTCCATTGCCGATGAAAGCTCGCGCGATATGACGGCAATATGACCGGCAATATCAACTTCGGCGCCGGTCCGTGCGCGTCTTTCAAGTTGATCGCAGATCGCCGAGACCCGTACAGCGCCCATGTTTGCACACATCGATTTGAGGGCATGGGCGGCATCGGACAATGCCTTGAGGTCGCGCTGCGTATTTGGATCCGACAACCGCGACAATGCCTTTGGCGCATGTTCTTTGAACAGGTCGGTGGTCTTCAACAGCAGATCATCAGTGCCGCCCGACATCTCGCGAACACTGGTTATGACCTCTGTATCGATGACAGGCGCACCGCCGCCGAACTCCTTTCCGTCCGGCGCCAGCACATCATGCAAACTGTCGTCTTCATGCTTGTTTCCACCGGGCGTGACCGGCAACCAGGTTGCAAGGCATTTGGCGATCGTGCTCAACGTAAACGGCTTGGTGATCATGTCGTCCATGCCGACGTGGCGCCACTGATCAGCCTGGCCACCCGCAACATGCGCGGTCAAGGCAATGATCGGCGTCCGACTTGCTTCGCTGGCTATCTCTTGCTGACGGATGAAACTGGTTGCCGCGTAACCGTCCATTACCGGCATGCTGCAGTCCATGAAGATCAATCCATGATCGCCGTTCTGCCACTTGTGAATGGCCGCTTCGCCATCTTCAGCGGTGTCGACCGTGACATTGAGTTGTCGCAGCGTCTCGATAATGACTTCGCGGTTGATCGCATTGTCATCTGCGACAAGAACGCTTGCTCCGGCAAAGTCTGGCAGGTGTTCAGTTGGTGAATCTGCTACCGACAGGGCTTGGACGCCGCGTAGCGATCCCGTGGCGATCCGTTCTACGATCTCCATCATGTCCGATTTGCTGACCGGGCGCATGATCTGGTCTTGCACTTTGCCCGTGCGCAAAAGCTCCTCGCTGGCAACATCTCCCAACTCGCTGACCAGAACAATTGGCGCTGGTTTTGACTTGCGATCGATGGCTCGGGCCGCGGTCGAATCGGCAAAAATCACATCGCAATGATCAAAAGACTTGCTCCCGGCATCTGACGGATGGGTAAATTCGGCGGTAATGCCGAACAACGAAAGATAATCGGAGATCGCTACAGTTGTGGCTGTGCCTTCCAGTAAGATTGCCGCGCTGCGCAGACCGGTTTGGCTCGTATCGAAGACGGGATCGGCTTGTTGCACGATATTCGCCGGGATCATGAATGAGAACGTGGACCCCTTCTGCAGTTCGCTCTCGACCTTGATCGAGCCCGACATGGCCTCGACAAGCTTCTTGCAAATCGAAAGTCCAAGCCCCGTGCCGCCGAACCGTCGCGTCGTTGATTGGTCGGCTTGAGCAAAGGATTCAAACACACTGTCAATCTTGTGGCCGTCAATGCCGACACCAGTATCGACAACGGCAAATTCAATGCACGGAACTTCCTTGCCATCAAACCGCCCGGACATCATCTTCACGGTAATGTTCACATAACCGTTGTCGGTGAACTTCAGCGCATTGTTGACCAGGTTTGTCAGAACCTGATTGAGGCGGACCGGGTCTGCTGCAATCGTTTTGGGCACATCAGGAGCAACGTAAGCAGCCATATCCAAATTCTTGCTGGCCGCACGTTCCCAGAACAGGCTCATGACATCGTCCACGATCGAGGAGGGCCCGACCGGCACCCGCTCAAGCTCCAGTTTGCCCGCTTCAATCTTTGACAGATCGAGGATGTCATTGATGATGGTCAAAAGGCTTTGTCCGGACCGGGCGATGACTTCAGCAAATCTCTGTTGCCGTCGAGGCAATCCGGCGCCGGCCAGCAGTTCGGCCATCACCATAACACCATTCATCGGTGTGCGGATTTCGTGGCTCATGGTCGCCAGGAACTCTGACTTGGCGTTGTTGGCTGCTTCGGCCGTCTCCTTTGCCTCAAGCAGTTCACGGGTCCGGTCTTCGACGGTGTTTTCAAGGTTCAACCGATGTGTTGCCAACTGGGCGTCTCGCACACTGATCTGTTCGAGCATTTCGTTGAAGCTTTCGACCAGCATGCCGGTTTCATCGTCTGACTGACGCTCCACCCGGGCCGAGAAGTCGTGATCCACGCGTACCCGCAACATGGCATTGTTGAGAGCCTGCAACGGATCGGTAATACCCCGTCTCAAGCGCCGAGCGACAGTAAGCCCGATGATGCTGGCGGCAACGGCCGCAAAGATGATGGCCATAAAGCCTTCCATCAGGCGATTCCTGAAATCCGACAAATCCGCCAGCAGGATCAATTCGCCAACGGGTCGACCAGCGTGCACAATCGGGACCGTAGTTGTGAGCGAGGCGGTTTGCAGGATCGAGATCAGAGATTTTTTGCCGGACATTAGAATGATTGCGGTGCCCAGAGAGGTAAATCTCTTCCCATTTGGCCGGACCACGGATACGTGCGGCACGCTCGGAATTTTGCCGATGGCAGCAAGGGCTTTGTCAGCCTGCAATTTATCGTCTAGCGCCAGATGTGGCGCAACTGCCGCGGCAAGAACCTGTGCGGTCGCCTGCAACTGAGTGCGCCGCGCCTCGATTTCGCCTGCAACCTGCCGCCACACAAAAACCCCGCTGGCGGACAAAACGGCGATAATGACCGCGCTGAGCACCATTCGCGATATTTTCGCGCCAATTGAATTTCGAAGTTTGATCAAAGCCTTCCCCGTCCCAATAGGGTGATGCTAGCAGCATTCGAACAACAATGGATTACCGCAGTTGGTTAAGGATTAGCTGTCCTTGACCGTGCAACTAATTTGGATTGCGCAACTCCTGGTTAACAGTTGTGACCTAGTGTTCCAAAATAGTTAGATTCAAAGCTATCGGTTTACCCATGTCCGGCGATTCTCAAATGAACGACAACAACGAGAAGTTGTACCGCCTGCTCGTCGCGGATGATGATCCCAATTTGCTTGAGCTGATGTCGGCCAACCTGGAAGATGACGACACCGAGGTTGTCTGTGCAGCCGACGGCATTGAGGCACGCGACTTATTGCTGCGCGAAGATTTTGATCTCGCCATCGTAGATCTTGGCATGCCTGGGCTTGATGGCTTTGAGTTGATTACGCAACTGCGCCAGGATCCACGCACTGTGGACCTACCGGTTATCGTTGTAACCGGCCGCCATGACAAACTCGCGATCGAAGAAGCGTTTTCTTCAGGTGCAACCACCTTTGTCACCAAGCCCGTGAACTGGATCTTGTTCCGGTTTCAGGCTCGCTTTGTCATCCGCAGCGGCCACGTCAAAAAAGACTTGCGCCTTGCCCGCGACAAGGCTGATCGTGCCAGCCGCGCCAAGGACAATCTCATCAAACTGTTGAGCCATGAGCTGCGCTCGCCGCTGAATATTCTTGTGGGATTCGCGGAAATCCTAAAACGCGATCTGCAGGGAAATCTTAGTCCAGAACAACAGGCTCATCTCAGCGATATTGATCAAGCAGGCAAACGCCTCGGCGAGGTCCTGAGCGATGTGCTGTTCTTTTCTCGTTTGAACAACGGCAATCATGAGATCAAGCTCAGCAATACCGGTCTTGATGAACTCATTGAAGATGCCACCATTTCTTTGAGATCCAAGGCCAAGGCCAAGAACACTATGCTGGCGTATTCTGATTTCTCGAACCAGCGCGAATTGATTGCCGAAAAGAATCTGATCCTCGATGCTTTGAGGCGCTTGACCGACAATGCTGTCAAGTTCTCGCCAGAGGGTGCCGAAGTAAGGCTAACCGCTCATTCGCTCGCGGATGGCTCGGCGGTCGTGGCCGTTCAGGACAACGGACCCGGCATTGCCATGCACACACTGCAGCGTTGCATGAAGCCGTTCGAACAGGCCGACCCTGCGTTGACGCGGTTTGAGCAGGGCATGGGAC
>JABDJG010000201.1 GCA_013002595.1 Hyphomicrobiales bacterium
GTCCGATCATATCTTCGGACTGGAACCGCGCGAAGACATCTTGCACCGCATGGTCCGGTACCAGCTGGCGAAACGCCAGGCGGGCACCCACAAGACCAAATCACGTGGCGAGATCAACCGCACCGGCGCCAAACTGGGCAAGCAAAAGGGCGGCGGGCGTGCCCGTCACGGCAGCCGCCGGGTTGGTATCTTCAATGGCGGGGCCAAGGCGTTCGGCCCGCGGGTACGCAGCCACGCTTTTGATCTGCCCAAGAAGGTCCGGGCATTGGCGCTTCGTCATGCGCTGTCTGCAAAGGCAGGCGCCGGTGAACTAGTGGTTCTCGACAAGACAGAGGCAAAAACCGCCAAGACCAAAGAGCTGAAGGACGTCTTTGCCAAGCTTGGTCTGGAAAATGCGTTGATCATTGATGGCGCTGAAGTGAACAAGAATTTCGCTCTGGCTGCCGGCAATATCTCAAATGTCGATGTTCTGCCGGTGCAGGGCATCAATGTTTACGACATCTTGCGGCGCCGTACGCTTGTTTTGAGCAAGGCGGCCGTTGAAGCGCTGGAGGCGCGGTTCGCATGAATGCTGAGAAAGTCTACGACGTAATCCTCAGTCCGGCGATCACCGAAAAGGCGACGATGATGTCGGAGCACAATCAGGTGATGTTCGATGTGGCCCGTTCGGCCACCAAGCCGGATATCAAGGTGGCTGTTGAAACGCTCTTCGGTGTGAAGGTCAAAGCGGTCAACACGCTGGTGCGCAAAGGCAAAGTAAAACGTTTCCGCGGTATCCGCGGCAAGCAGAGCGACGTGAAAAAAGCGATCGTGACCCTGGAAGAGGGCCATTCGATCGACGTCACCACGGGGCTTTAAAGGTTAGGACCGAGGCGAGCACATGGCATTAAAATCGTTCAAGCCCACCACTCCCGGTCAGCGTCAGCTGGTCATCGTGGACCGTTCCGGGCTGTGGAAAGGCAAGCCAGTCAAGAAACTGACTGACGGTCTGACCAAGTCGGGCGGGCGCAACAATCATGGCCGGGTCACCACACGGCATCGTGGCGGCGGACACAAGCGCGCTTACCGCACGGTTGATTTTCGCCGCACCAAACACGATATGGCAGCAGTCGTGGAGCGTATCGAATATGATCCGAACCGGACGGCCTTCATTGCACTGGTCAAATACGACGACGGCGAGCAGGCCTACATCCTGGCACCGCAGCGCCTGAAGGTTGACGACAAGGTCATCTCGTCGCGCAGCCAGGTCGATGTGAAGCCGGGCAATGCGATGCCGCTGTCAGCCATGCCGGTTGGCACCATCGTGCACAATGTCGAGATGAAGCCCGGCAAGGGCGGTCAGATTGCGCGTTCGGCCGGCACCTATGTCCAGCTGGTCGGCCGTGATCAGGGTCATGCGCTGCTGCGGCTGAAATCCGGTGAAACCCGCATGGTGCGCTCTGATTGCATGGCCACTGTGGGTGCGGTTTCGAACCCGGATCACATGAATACGACGATCGGCAAGGCCGGGCGTTCTCGCTGGCTGGGCCGCAAACCGACGGTTCGCGGTGTTGTCATGAACCCGATTGATCACCCGCATGGTGGCGGTGAAGGTCGGACCTCTGGTGGCCGTCATCCGGTGACGCCATGGGGCAAGCCGACCAAGGGCAAGAGAACACGTTCGAACAAGTCGACTGACAAATACATCGTGCGCAGCCGCCATCAGCGCAAGAAAAGGTAAGGGTTGAGCTCACATGGCACGTTCCGTCTGGAAAGGCCCGTTCGTTGACGGGTATTTGTTGAAGAAAGCAGAGGCATCACGCGCGTCTGGCCGCAATCAGGCCATCAAGACGTGGAGCCGCCGCTCGACCATTCTGCCGCAATTCGTCGGTCTGACTTTTGCCGTCCACAACGGCAAAAAGCACATACCGGTGTCGGTGAGTGAAGACATGGTCGGTCACAAGCTTGGTGAATTTGCGCCATCGCGGACCTACTACGGTCACACCGCGGACAAGAAGGCAAGGAGAGTTTAGTCATGGGTAAAAGCGCAAGAGCACGTGCCCTGGCAGACAATGAAGCAAAGGCAGTTTGCCGGTTGCTGCGGGTCAGCCCGCAGAAGCTGAACGATGTTGCAGCTGGCATCCGCGGCAAGAAGGTCGATGCTGCACTGGCGGATCTTCAGTTTTCGCGCAAACGGATTGCGCAGGACGTCAAGAAGACGCTGGAAAGCGCGATTGCCAATGCGGAAAACAACCATGACCTCGATATCAACGAGCTGGTGGTTGCAGAAGCATATGTGGGAAAGAACATGGTGATGAAGCGCTGGAAACCGAGGGCACGTGGACGTGTTGGCCGGATCCAGAAGTTCTTCAGCCAGCTCACCATCGTCGTTCGGCAGGTTGAGGAGGCCGCCTGATGGGTCAAAAAGTAAATCCAATCGGGCTTCGGCTCGGCGTCAACCGCACCTGGGATTCGCGCTGGTATGCAGAAGGCGAAGAATATGGCCGGTTGCTGCATGAAGATATCAAGATTCGCGAGTATCTGAGGGCCCAGCTCAAGCAAGCTGGCGTCGCCAAGATCGTTATCGAGCGCCCGCATAAAAAGTGCCGGGTGACCATTTACTCGGCACGCCCGGGTGTGGTGATCGGCAAGAAGGGCGCAGACATCGAAAAGCTGCGCAAGGAAGTCGCCCGCATCACCAATACGGATGTTCACCTCAACATTGTTGAAGTGCGCAAGCCCGAGATCGATGCGACGCTTGTGGCCGAAAACATTGCTCAGCAGCTGGAGCGCCGTGTGGCATTTCGCCGGGCGATGAAGCGGGCGGTGCAATCGGCGATCCGGATGGGTGCCGGCGGCATTCGCATCAACTGTGGCGGCCGGCTCGGCGGTGCGGAAATCGCTCGTACCGAGTGGTACCGCGAAGGCCGCGTGCCTTTACACACGCTGCGCTCGGACGTGGACTATGGAACGGCAACGGCTGTCACCGCGTATGGCACCAACGGCATCAAGGTGTGGATCTTCAAGGGCGATATCCTTGAGCATGATCCGATGGCGCAGGAACGCCGTCTGACCGAGGCGCAAGAAGGTGGCCGCAGCGGCGGTGGACGGCGCGACGCCAAATAGGCAATCGCAATTGAAGCGCCGGCGACGAATTAGGGTTTAGGAAGAGAACAAATGCTGCAACCGAAACGGACAAAGTTCCGCAAGCAACACAAGGGCCGCATCAAAGGCGTGGCCAAAGGTGGTTACGAGCTGAATTTTGGCGCCTATGGCCTGAAAGCCATGGAGCCGGAGCGGATCACTGCGCGCCAGATTGAAGCGGCACGCCGGGCCATGACCCGTCACATGAAGCGTGCAGGCCGTGTGTGGATCCGCTTGTTCCCGGATGTGCCGGTGTCGAAAAAGCCGACCGAAGTGCGCATGGGCAAGGGCAAGGGTTCACCGGAGTATTGGGCCTGCCGGGTCAATCCGGGCCGGATCATGTTTGAGTGTGATGGTGTGCCAAGGCAGGTCGCCGAGGAAGCCATGGAACTGGCGGCAGCCAAACTGCCCATCAAGACGCGGTTTGTTGCGCGTCTGGGCGAGTAATCGAGGATAGCCGGGTCATGAAAGCCAGTGACGTAAAAGCAATGACGGAAGATCAGCTCAAGGACGAGCTGATGAAACTGAAGAAAGAACAGTTCAACCTGCGCTTTCAAAAGGCTTCCGGACAATTGGAAAACACAGCGCGGGTCCGTGAGGTCCGCCGCGACATTGCACGCATCAAGACGATGCAGCAGTCGCGGTCGACAGCACCAGCCGCTTAGTTGGAGAGCTAAGAGATGCCAAAACGCATCCTTCAGGGTGTCGTGGTGAGCGACAAGGGCGACAAGACGATTACCGTCAATGTCGAGCGGCGTTTCACGCACCCAATGATGAAAAAGACCGTGCGACGGACCAAGAAGTACCACGCGCACGATGAAGCGAATTCAGCCCAGGTGGGTGATATTGTGCGCATTCAGGAATGCCGCCCGGTGTCGCGCAGCAAGTCCTGGATGCTGTTGGAAAAGGTCACTGCCGGCAACGCCTAACGGCGGGCTTTAAGGCAGTAAAGATTAGTCTGTCAGCCCATGTGGGCTGTAAGCGACAGGAAAACGGGTAGCGCCATGATACAGGCCGAAACAAATCTCGAAGTCGCCGATAATTCCGGTGCGCGCAGGGTGCAATGCATTAAGGTGCTGGGTGGATCGAAGCGGAAATACGCCCATGTCGGCGACATTATTGTCGTTTCGATCAAGGAAGCCATTCCGCGCGGCCGCGTGAAAAAAGGCACGGTGATGAGGGCGATCGTTGTTCGCACCGCCAAGGATATCCGCCGTGGTGACGGTACGGTCATCCGGTTTGACCGCAACGCTGCGGTGTTGATTAGTCCGCAGGGCGAACCGATTGGGACGCGTATCTTTGGCCCGGTACCGCGTGAATTGAGAGCCAAAAACCAGATGAAGATCATTTCGCTGGCACCGGAGGTGCTGTGATGCCGACCAAACTGAAAATCAAGAAGGGCGACCGGGTTCAGGTCGTTGCCGGCCGGGACAAGGGCAAGACAGGCGATGTCGTGCATGTTCTGCCGAAAGAAAATCGCGCCGTTGTGACTGGGATCAATGTGGCCAAGCGCCATACGCGTCAAAGCGCCCAGGATGCCGGCGGGATCGTGAACAAGGAGCTGCCGATCCATATTTCCAATCTGGCGGTTCTGGACCCCAAGGACAACAAGCCGACGCGGGTTGGCTACAAGGTACTCGAGGATGGCCGCAAAGTTCGCGTGGCCAAGCGCTCGTCGGAGGTGATCGATGGCTGAGGCATATGTTCCAAGGCTGAAAAAGCATTATCAGGATGTTGTCGTCAAACAGCTCACCGAGCAGTTTGGTTACACCAACCCGATGCAGGTGCCGCAACTCGACAAGGTGGTGCTCAATATGGGTGTTGGCGAGGCGGTTGGCGATTCAAAGCTGATCAACGTGGCAACTGAAGAGCTGACCAAGATTGCCGGCCAGAAACCGGTGATTACCAAGGCCCGTAACTCGATTGCGACCTACAAGTTGCGCGAAGACATGGCAATCGGCACCAAGGTGACTTTGCGCAAGACGCGCATGTATGAGTTTATCGACCGTCTGGTGACCATCGCATTGCCGCGCGTCAGGGACTTTAGAGGCCTGTCGGCGGCCAGCTTTGACGGCCGTGGCAACTACGCCATGGGCATCAAGGAACATCTGGTGTTTCCGGAAATCGACTACGACAAGATCGACCGGGTCTGGGGTTTCGACATCGTGATCTGCACGACGGCAAATACCGATGAAGAGGCACGGGCGCTTCTGGATGGATGTAATTTCCCGTTCCGCAAACAACAGCGTCAGGCCGCTTGAACGGTAAGCGCGTCGGAACGAAACAAGCAAAAAGGTAGATTGAAATGGCAAAAACAAGCGCAATTGAGCGGAACAAAAAACGCCGCAGGCTGGCCGAGAAATATGCAGCCAAGCGTGCCAGCCTCAAAGCGATTGCCAAGGATTCATCTTTGCCGATGGAAGAGCGCTTCGCGGCTCAGCTCAAGCTGGCCGAGTTGCCTCGCAACTCCGCGAGGAACCGTATTCGCAACCGTTGCGAACTGTCGGGACGGCCACGCGGGTTTTACCGCAAACTGAAGATGTCACGTATTGCACTGCGCGAGTTGTCCAACCAGGGTCTGGTGCCCGGTATGGTCAAGTCGAGCTGGTAAGCGAAGAGATAAGGGACGAGGAGATAGTCTAAATGAGCATGACTGATCCTATTGGTGATATGCTTACACGCATCCGCAATGCCCAGCAGCGCGGAAAAAACAAGGTGTTGTCACCAACATCGCGGCTGCGCGAACGCGTGTTGGCCGTGTTGCAGCAGGAAGGTTTCATCCGCGGGTTCGCTACGACCGAGCTGGATGGCAAGCGTCCGGAGCTGGAGATCGAGCTGAAGTATTTTGACGGCGAACCGGTGATCCGCGATATTCGGCGGGTGTCAAAGCCGGGGCGGCGGGTCTATGCATCGGTTGATACCATTCCGACCGTGTTCAACGGTCTGGGTGTGTCCATTCTGTCAACGTCCAAGGGCGTGATGTCCGATACCGATGCGCGCCAGAACAACGTCGGTGGCGAAGTAATCTGCACCGTCTTCTAATTGAATTGAAACGACAGACCAGGAAGAGACCATGTCTCGCATAGGCAAAAAACCAGTTCCGGTCCCGCAAGGGGTTACCGTGACGATCGAAGGCCAGACCGTTAAGGTCAAGGGCCCTAAGGGCGAGCTGCAAAGCCAGCTGGTCGAGCTTGTCAACGTCAAGCTTGAGGCTGACGAAGTGATGGTGTCGCCGATTGATGAGAGCCAGCTGGCGCGTTCTGCCTGGGGCATGTCGCGTACGCTGGTATCCAATATGGTGGTTGGCGTGACCGACGGCTTCTCAAAGGCACTTGAAATCAACGGTGTCGGTTACCGTGCAGCGGTTCAAGGCTCGGGCCTGCAGCTCAATCTGGGCTATAGCCATGATGTGGTATACCAGATCCCAGGCGATGTTCAGATCGTAACACCAAAGCCGACGGAAATCGTCGTCAGCGGCATCGACAAACAGCGGGTTGGCCAGGTGGCCGCAGAGATCCGCGAATGGCGTAAGCCGGAGCCTTACAAAGGCAAGGGCATCAAATACGCGGACGAATACATCTTCCGTAAGGAAGGCAAGAAGAAGTAAGCGGAGAACTGAAGGTAATGGCTGGCAAATTTAAGCCGATCGATCGTCGTCGGGCTCGAGTCCGCAGAACGCTCAAAAAGCGCAATAACGACTTCCCGCGGTTGAGCGTATTTCGCTCTAACCAGAACATCTATGCGCAAGTCATCGATGATCTGAAGGGTGTTACGCTGGCTGCAGCGTCGACGCTTGAAGGCGATATGAAGAAGAAGCTGAAGACCGGTGCCGATAAGGACGCCGCGACCGAAGTTGGCAAGCTGGTGGCCGAACGGGCCAAGAAGGCCGGCATCGGCGAGGTGGTGTTCGACCGCGGTCCCTATATTTATCATGGTCGGGTCAAGGCCCTGGCTGAAGGAGCACGCGAGGGCGGGCTTAAGTTCTAGTCCACTCAAGTCTGGAAACAACAGGTAAGAAGTTCGATGAGAGAACGTGAACGCGAAGAACGCGATAGCGAATTTGTAGATCGCCTGGTGCACATCAACCGTGTGGCCAAAGTGGTCAAGGGCGGTCGTCGCTTCGGCTTTGCAGCCCTGGTGGTGGTCGGTGACCAGAAGGGCCGGGTCGGCTTTGGCCATGGCAAGGCGCGTGAAGTGCCTGAGGCTATCCGCAAGGCAACCGAGAGCGCCAAGCGCGACATGATTCGCGTGCCGTTGCGCGAAGGCCGTACGCTGCATCACGATGTCGCTGGCCGGCATGGTGCAGGCCGCGTCGTGCTCAGAGCAGCGCCGGCCGGTACCGGCATTATCGCCGGCGGCCCGATGCGTGCCGTGTTCGAGAGTGTCGGCATGCAGGATGTTGTCGCCAAGTCGATCGGGTCGTCCAATCCTTACAACATGGTGCGGGCAACCTTCGATGCGCTGAAGCACGAATCGAGCCCGCGCAGCGTGGCCGCCCGTCGTGGCAAGAAGGTGAGTGAGATTACGTCGCGCCGCAAGGTTGACGAAGTTGCGGAATAAATCCGGGCAACCGGATTGCCGGGCAAGAGGAAATTGACAGATGGCTAAGCAAGAAGCCGGTAAGACGATCACGGTCGAACAGACCGGCAGCCCACTGAGGCGGCCGAACAAACAGCGTCAGACGCTGATTGGTCTGGGCCTGAACAAGTTGCACCGCCAGCGCACTCTGCAAGACACCCCGCAAGTGCGCGGCATGATTGCAAAGGTTGCGCATCTGGTGCGCGTTGTAGAATAAAAATATTTAATTATAACGTCTTAGAAGAGAGTATCGACCGATGAGGCTCAATACAATTTCAGACAAAGCCGGTGCTCGTACGAACCGGAAGCGGGTTGGCCGCGGTCCGGGTTCAGGCGTTGGCCGCACTGCTGGCCGCGGTATGAAAGGCCAAAAATCACGCTCGGGCGTTGCCATCAACGGATTTGAAGGTGGCCAGATGCCGATTTACCGGCGCTTGCCGAAACGCGGCTTTGCCAAACCGAACCGATTGTCCTGGAACGAGGTCAACCTTGGCCGGGTGCAGGCCGCGATCGATGCCAAGAAGCTCGATGCCAAAAAGGTCGTTGACCTTGAAGCATTGATTGCAGCCGGTCTCGTCAGCAAGCCGCTTGATGGTGTACGTCTGCTTGGCAAGGGAGAGTTGACCGCCAAGGTGAAGTTTGCTGTTGATCATGCGACCAAATCCGCTACGGCGGCAATTGAAAAAGCTGGCGGCAGCGTTGAGATCGTCGATCGGACGCCAAAACCTGCTGCCAAAGACGACGCGGGCAAAAAGTAGTATTGTGCGCCGGGTAAGGCGCTACAATATAACCGGTACATTAGTATCGTGATGCGCGAGGACGAATAATGGCATCGGCAGCCGAACAACTAGCAGCCAACATCAATTTTGGCGCTCTGGCGAAAGCCGAAGACCTGAAGAAGCGCATCTGGTTCACGCTGGGTGCGCTGATCGTCTACAGGCTCGGCACTTATATTCCCATTCCGGGCGTTGACCCGGTCGAACTGGCCCGGCTGGTTCAGCAGAATGCGACCGGCATCCTGGGCTGGATCAACGGTCTGGCCGGTGGTGCGCTTGGCCGGATGGCTATTTTCGCTCTGACGATCATGCCGTACATTTCTGCCTCGATCATCATTCAGCTGATGACGACGGTGTCGCCGCATCTTGAGCAGCTCAAGAAAGAAGGCGAGCAGGGCCGCAAGAAAATCAACCAGTACACCCGTTATGGCACCGTCATTCTGGCGATGCTGCAGGCGTATGGCATTTCGGTTGGCCTTGAGGGCCAGGGCAATGTCGTCGTCGATCCCGGCTGGTTCTTCCGGATCAGCACGGTTATCACGCTGACCGGCGGCACGGTTTTCCTCATGTGGCTGGGTGAACAGATCACCGCGCGTGGTATCGGCAACGGTATTTCGCTGATCATTTTTGCCGGCATCGTCGCAGAACTGCCATCGGCAATCGCCGGTACGCTGGAATTGGGCCGCACCGGCCAGTTGTCGACGTTCCTGATCCTGGCCGTTATCGTCATGGCGATGGCGGTGATCGCGTTCATCGTGTTCATGGAACGGGCGCAGCGGCGCATCCTGGTGCAGTATCCCAAGCGTCAGCAGGGCAACAAAGTTTTCCAGGGTGACAGCTCGCACCTGCCGCTGAAGCTCAATACGGCCGGCGTTATTCCGCCGATCTTTGCCTCGTCACTGCTGTTGCTGCCGATCACGGTGGCCAACTTTGCGCAAGGCCAAGGGCCGGAATGGCTGATCTATATCACCGCTTTGCTCGGTCGCGGCCAGCCGTTGTTCCTAGCGTTCTATGTCAGCATGATCATCTTTTTTGCGTTCTTTTACACCGCGATCCAGTTCAACGTGAAGGATACCGCCGATAACCTGAAACGGTATGGCGGCTTTGTGCCGGGGATCCGGCCTGGCGAGCGCACGGCTGAGTATATCGATTATGTGCTGACCCGGGTCACCACGGTCGGTGCGCTGTATCTCGCTTTTGTGTGCCTGTTGCCTGAAATGCTGACGGCGTACGCAAGCGTACCATTCTATTTCGGCGGAACATCCCTGCTGATTGTTGTCTCGGTCACCATGGATACGGT
>JABDJG010000209.1 GCA_013002595.1 Hyphomicrobiales bacterium
CCATACTTACCGGTGGCAGCGTTGTAACCATGATTACCGCTTTCGCCGGCGACCGCATTCAGCACCACCGAAGCATCGTCACCCGCGTTGGCAACGATCTGACGCAGCGGTTCTTCCAGCGAACGCAGGACGATTCGCACACCCATATCCTGGTCGGGATTATCGCCCTTGGTGTCTTTGACATTGGTCACGCAGCGGACCAGCGCAGTACCACCGCCGGGCACAACACCTTCTTCAACGGCGGCACGGGTCGCGTGCAGCGCGTCTTCGACACGGGCCTTCTTTTCTTTCATCTCGACTTCGGTAGCCGCACCAACCTTGATCACGGCAACGCCACCGGCGAGCTTGGCCACACGTTCCTGCATCTTCTCCCGATCATAGTCGGAAGTTGCTTCCTCGATCTGGGCACGAATCTGTGCAACCCGAGACTCGATGTCTTTGCCGGATCCAGCGCCGTCGATGACGGTCGTGTTTTCCTTCGTAACCTGGATACGCTTGGCTTCACCAAGGTC
The DNA here is from genome assembly GCA_013002595.1 of Hyphomicrobiales bacterium. Classification (GTDB taxonomy): domain Bacteria; phylum Pseudomonadota; class Alphaproteobacteria; order Rhizobiales; family Aestuariivirgaceae; genus JABDJG01. Next base: position 513 of record JABDJG010000209.1, read on the forward strand.
TTCCAGAGTTGCCGCTTCGAGGCTCATGCCGACTTCCTCGCTGATTACACGGCCACCAGTCAGGATCGCGATATCTTCCAGCATGGCTTTACGACGATCGCCGAAACCGGGCGCCTTGACGGCACACACCTTCACGATGCCACGAATGTTGTTAACCACGAGAGTCGCCAGCGCTTCACCGTCGACGTCTTCGGCGATCACAAACAACGGTCGGCTCGATTTTGCGGCCGCTTCAAGAGTCGGCAACAGATCGCGAATGTTGGAGATTTTCTTGTCGTGAATCAGCACATAGGGATTCTCCAGATCAACGCTCATGCTGTCCTGGTTGTTCACAAAGTACGGAGACAGGTAGCCGCGGTCGAACTGCATACCTTCCACCACGTCCAGTTCATTCTCTAGAACGTTACCCTCCTCAACGGTGATAACGCCTTCCTTGCCCACTTTCTCCATCGCCTCGGCGATGATCCCGCCGATATCGGTATCCGCGTTGGCAGACACTGCGCCAACCTGCGCGATCTCCTTGTGATCGGCACAAGGGCGGGACAACTCCTTAAGCTGCTCAATCGCGACGGTAACAGCCTTGTCGATACCGCGCTTCAGGTCCATCGGATTCATGCCGGCAGCAACTGCTTTCATGCCTTCCCGGACCATTGCCTGGGCGAGGACGGTTGCAGTAGTGGTGCCATCACCGGCAATGTCGGAGGTCTTGGAAGCAACTTCCTTGACCATCTGAGCGCCCATGTTCTCGAGCTTGTCTTTGAGCTCGATTTCCTTGGCCACGGACACGCCGTCTTTGGTGACGGTGGGCGCCCCGAAGGACTTGTCGAGAACCACGTTACGGCCTTTCGGGCCAAGGGTCACCTTGACCGCGTCGGCCAGGGTGTTGACGCCGCGCAGCATGCGCGCCCGCGCTTTTTCGCCAAAAACTACTTCTTTAGCTGACATTTGTATTTAACCTCTAAATTCTTGTGCGTTCTGCTGACTGGATCAGCCTTCGATTACACCCATGATGTCGTCTTCACGCATCACGAGTACTTCTTCACCAGAAACCTTGATCTCGGTACCGGAATACTTGCCAAACAGGACCCTGTCGCCAACCTTGACGTCCAGGCCTCGCTGCTCGCCACTGTCCAGGACCTTGCCGTTACCTACGGCGAGGACTTCGCCCTGCATGGGCTTTTCGGCTGCTGAATCGGGGATTACGATGCCTCCCGGGCTGGTGCGCTCGTCTTCGATACGCTTGACGATGACGCGGTCATGAAGCGGACGGATGTTCATACGCTCATTTCTCCTCTAGTTAGAAATTGAAATTAAAATTGTTAACGGTAGATGGTGGCTAATTGCCTGCGCGTGAGGCAACATCCGGTCCCGATTTGAACGGCATTCCGACGGACTCACATGTTGTAGCGAATGACCTTGTTAGCACTCATCTTCGGCGAGTGCTAATGATAGTGTCGCGATTGCAAAAATCAATGGGGTTGTGCGGATTTTTTGGAACTTTTGCGAGGCAGCCAGTTCAGCCTCGACGTCGAGCCGTTTTTCAATCGCGCCTGATGGCCACTATAAGTTCATGATTTCAATCAATAACCTCTCTCTTCGCCGTGGCCCCCGGCTGCTCCTGGCCGGCGCCACCGGGTTGATCAACCGGGGCGAACGGGTAGGGGTTGTGGGCGACAACGGCTGCGGCAAGTCGAGCCTGTTTGCGATGATTCTCGGTGAACTGACGGCGGATGAGGGCAGCCTGACCGTCCAGGATGACACCGTGATCGGCCACGTCTCACAACAAACGCCGAGTTCAGGTCAATCCGCAATCGACTATGTTCTCGACGGCGACCAGGCATTAAGGGAGACCGAGCGCGCACTGGCGCAAATTGATCACGAGCACGATGGTGCCACCGCTGCTCGTTGGTACGAGCGGATGGAGCAGATAGACGGCTACAGTGCTCCGGCCCGGGCCGCCCAGCTGATGCACGGGCTCGGCTTTGGTCAGGCCCAGCTTGAGGCAGCAACCCGTTCGTTTTCGGGGGGCTGGCGGGTCAGACTGAATCTTGCCCAGGCACTGATGTGCCCGTCCGACCTTCTGCTGCTCGACGAACCCACCAATCACCTTGATCTGGACGCCGTGGTATGGCTCGAAGAATGGCTATCGGCTTATCAGGGCACGCTGCTGATGATTTCCCACGACCGTGATTTCCTTGACGCGGTTTGCCGCCGGATCCTGCATATTGAAAACGCGACGCTGCGGAGCTACGCCGGCAACTACTCCCGATTTGAAATCACACGCGCTGAACTGCTCGCCAGCGAGCAGGCCGCCAGTGCCAAACAGCAGCGGGCGATCAGCCATATGGAAGACTATGTTCGCCGCTTCCGGGCCAAGGCGACCAAAGCACGGCAGGCGCAGAGCCGGCTCAAGGCCCTGGAGCGCATGCAGATAATTGCCCCTGCCCACCTGCGATCGCCGTTCAGCTTCCAGTTCTACCAGCCAGCCCAGGCGTCGGATCCTCTGTTGTTGCTTGATAACGTGTCATGCGGATACGGCGACAACACGGTACTCGAACGGATCAGTGTATCCATACGGTCTACCGATCGACTGGCGTTGGTCGGCCACAATGGCGCCGGCAAATCGACATTTGTCAAACTCCTTGCCGGGGAGCTTAGTCCGATGTCGGGCGATATGATCACCGCCAAAAACCTGAACATCGGCTACTTTGCCCAGCACCAGCTGGAGCAGCTCGACGCTCATGCGACACCCCTACAGCATTTCGAGATTGCCTACCCGGACGTTCGTCACCAGGAATTTCGTAATTACCTGGGCGGCTTCGGGTTTCCAAATGAACGGATCGAGGAGAAGATCGCACCCTTCTCCGGGGGAGAAAAAGCCCGCCTGGCGCTGGCACTGTTGATCTT
>JABDJG010000237.1 GCA_013002595.1 Hyphomicrobiales bacterium
GGGACTTTCAGGTAGACGTTGCCGTCATCTTCCGGGGCAGGGGGGTTGCCGGCCCGCATGTTGACCTGGATCGACGGGATGATCAGCTTGGGCATGCTGAGGGTCTTGTCGCGGGCCTCGCGCATGGCGACGAATTCATCCTCGCTGACCCCTTCACGGACGTGGATATTGTTCGCGCGCTCCTCGGCCACCGTAGTCACAAAGGCAAATTCATCGCGGCCCGGCGCCTTGTAGTCGTGGCACAGATAGAGCCTAGTCTCGGGCGGCAGCGAAAGGACCTTGTGGATTGAGCGGTAGAGCTGGCGGGCATCGCCGCCTGGAAAATCGGCCCTGGCCGTGCCGAAATCGGGCATGAACAAGGTATCGCCGACAAATGCAGCGTTGCCCATGACGTAGGTCACACAGGCAGGTGTGTGTCCGGGCGTGTGCATGACATCGACGTTGATTGACCCAATCGAGAATTCATCGCCATCGTTGAACAGGCGGTCGAACTGGCTGCCGTCACGCTCGAATTCCGTGCCGGCGTTGAATATCTTGCCAAAGGTGTCCTGAACGACAGTGATGTTCGAACCGATGCCGAGCTTTCCGCCAAGTTGCTGCTGGACATAAGGTGCTGCCGACAGATGATCGGCGTGCACGTGGGTTTCGAGCACCCACTCACAGATCAGGTCATTGGCCTTGACGAATTTGATCAGCGGTTCTGCAGCGCTGGTCTCGGTGCGGCCGGCGACGATGTCATAGCCAAGCACTGAATCGATGACAGCGCAGGCCCTGGTTGCCGGATCGTGTACAATGTGGCTGGCCGAATTGGTGGCTTCGTCGAAGAAACTCGTGATTTCAGGCGTGTTCGTCATGGTCGTTCAGGACATCCTGGTTGGTGTTCAGACAGGTCTGCGTCATCTTAAAGGGGCGGATTGAGATGGCAAGTACATGGGAGGAATGGCCTGCGGCTACAACGACAATTATCGGAAAATTCTTTTACAAGTTAGAACTACAATCACCATCCAGCGTTAGTGCAAGGCGACCTTAACATCTCAAGTTTAGTTTAAATTGTCACGGCATTCGGCTATTGGCAGGCCTGTACGCAGTTCGGTGAGTACTGATTTAATCATTATATTATAATGAGTTATGTTATTTCGGCGTGAAGCGCGGCGAAGCTGAACGAGTATCCCGGAACAAATGATATCCTTGTCCAGGACGCTGAAATTTTAAGAAAATTTGAGATAATCTGTGAACGGTAACTTTTGATGTGGCGGTTAAATTGGATCGTCAAATACGGCTATGAGTACGGCAAAAGGAAATTTCCCCATGAATTTGAAAGAGTTTCGCACGCTTGTGCGCCAGACGGCTGCCCCTATGTGCCACTTCATCAAAGACAAACGCGGCAATGCATCGGTCATCTTCGGCCTGACGTCGATCCCCCTTGCAATGATCGCCTCAATGGCGGTTGATTACGGCAACAGCGTGCGCATCAAGAATGAATTGCAGGCTGCTGTCGATGCCGGTGTGCTGGCGGCTGCCACGGCCATCGCGAATGGTGAAGACAACACGTCGAAGACCCAGATCGCGGAAGATACGTTCTTTGCCAACCTGTCCGACAATACGCAGTCCGGTTTTTCGGCCACGCCGAATACCACGGTGAGCTTGCCGGACAAGCAAGTCACCATGGCGGTAAGCGTTGAAAATTCGCGGATGATCAGTACGCTGCTCAGCAATCATGTCGATATCAATGTTACTGCGACGGCGGTTGTTGACAAGGGCAACCCGATTTGCATGTTGTCGCTCAACAAGACGGCAAATGAAGCGCTTTACATGAACGGTACGGCCGACCTTGTCGCGAACGGGTGTTCGATTCACGTCAACTCCAACGATCCGCAGGCCCTGCGCCAGGTTGGTTCCGGTTCGGGAACGGCGGACAGTTTTTGTGTGAACGGCAACTATGAGGGATCGAATTATACACCGATGCCAAACAACAACTGCCGCCAGGAAGAAGATCCGCTGGCCGAGAATTGGGCCAATCACTGGACGGCAGCCGCGGTCGATACGTCGGTGTGCGACTATAACTCTGCCGATTTCTTTCCTGCTGGCACGACCATTGAGCTGCTGCAGCCCGGCGTTTACTGCGGTTCGTTCGAGGTCAAGAATGGCGACACCGCCGTATTGCTGGAAGGTGGCGACAGCTTGTATGTGTTTGTGAACGGGGACATCAACATTCAGGCTGGCGGTACGTTGAGGAATTTTGCCCTGGCTGCAGATGGTCTGACCGCCCCTGCAGGCTTCACCCTTCCAACAACCGCCGATCCGGCCGAAACGTCGATCATCATGACCGGCAATGCTCCGGCTGGCGTGTTTAGCGTCAAGAGTACCGGCGGCAACCAGGGCGATGTGTGGCTCAAGGCCAAGTCAACCGGGACGTTTGCAGGTATCGCACTGTCTCAGGATCCCGCTGTAACTCTGGCCGGTAATGATAACCACCTCATTACCGGTGGCGGTGAGGTCGAAATCAACGGCATCGTCTATTTCCCGGTCCAGCCCCTCAAGGTGACTGGCGGCGGCGTCATCGGCAATACGGCCGATCAGTTCGCCATTATTGCGGACACGATCGAAGTCGAAGGCAATGGTACATTGATCATCAAGATCGGCGCCGACTACTCGGCGGCCGGTTTGCCGGAGCTGCCGGAATCGTCCGAGACGGTTCGTCTAACCCAATAAGAATGTCACTCTAGAGGCTTCAACTTTCAAGGCCGGTGGTCCAGGTGACCGCCGGTCTTTTTCTTGTCTGAATTGCCATTCATTTGCCGTCAACGTTAACAGAACGTGACCGGATTGGGTTTAATCTTAGCCAGTTGCAGGCTTGGTGGACATGTCTTTGATAGCAGCGCCCGGGCCAAGTTCATGTTCGATTAATTTTTTATTTCAGATGGTTACGGAATTCATTTCATGCGGAAATCTTGACGAATGTGAGAGTTCACAGATTGTGACCAGGCTGTGTCAGGTTGGATATTTTTCAGAAAATTGGACTGAATTTTTGAACAAGCCGTTTATCGTTGAGAGGTAGTTTCCTCCTCGCACACAAATTGGAGGACGGTTCCCATGCTGAAACGGCTTGGCATCTTATTGCGCAACACAACTGCAC
>JABDJG010000233.1 GCA_013002595.1 Hyphomicrobiales bacterium
CAACCACCCCAAGGGTAACCTCATCGGGTGGTTGGGCGGGGGAGCGGGCCGGTGCCGATTGAACCCAACTCCAGTTCGTGTCAAACCAAGCTCACGGGACAGGCGGCCAGGGCCGTGTCTGATCCGCTTGATGCCAGGCCTCGACCCAGCCGGGCATCAGCGGTTTCCAGTCTTGGATGCTCATCGCCTGTTGGATCTGTTCGGTCGGAAGAGACGTGCCGGCCTCGGTTACGCAGGTGCGCACCAGCAGCGATGAAACAGGCTTGTCGTTCACCCACATGGACTGGCCAAGAAATATCCATCTGTCGTCAAATCCCAGTACCTGGGTGCGCATCGTGACCTTGTCGAAAATGCGAATGCGCTTGCGGTATCTAACGCTGGCGCCGGCAACGGCCAAGCCCCATCTCTTGCGCTTGAGAACCTTCGCCAGGCCGGTGCGGATCGACAAGTCGAACCGGCCGAGATCGTAAAGCGTGAGAACCCGGCCGTTGTTCATCTCCATGAACATATCGAGATCCCAGGGGCGGCAGCGGAAACTGGTTTCGGCCACGCCGCCGGCGTCGAGCGGGGATGCCCGGAATGCCTTGAGGCCGGTCAGCAAGAGCCGGGTTAGCGGATACATTTTCTTACCTCTCCTTCATCGATGCATTCAATTGAGGGCAACGCCTGTTTCCCTTTGCGGCACAGGTAGGGCCTGAGTATGGCTGCCGGCAGACCGACACAGTGGGAAATTAGGCACCATTCGAGCGGCTTAATTTATCTCGTCTTAACTGGTCGAGATGTATGATTTTTCCTGAAAAATACAACACGAACCGCTGACTTGTGGGAGTCGACGTGAAACTCATTATTCAAATTCCTTGCCTGAACGAGGCCGAAACGCTGGCGGTCACGATTGCCGATCTGCCGCGGGAAATTGCAGGTATAGACGAAATTGAATACCTGGTGATTGATGACGGGTCGACCGACAGGACCGTCCCGGTTGCCTGGGAGTGCGGGGTGCACCATGTGCTCAGCCTCGGGTCGAACATGGGACTGGCGCGGGCCTTCATGGCCGGCATTGAAAAGTGCCTGGCGCTGGGCGCTGATATCATCGTCAACACCGATGCCGACAACCAGTATGTCGGCGCAGACATCAGATGCCTGGTTGAGCCGATCCTGGCCGGTCAGGCGCAGATTGTGGTTGGCGCCCGGCCAATCAAGTCGATTGAAGGGTTCTCACCACTGAAGAAACTGCTGCAGGGCCTCGGCAGCTGGGTGGTTCGCAAGGCAAGCGGTACCGACATTCCCGATGCGCCGAGCGGTTTTCGCGCCTATCACAAGGATGCAGCTTCACGGCTTTATGTCCTGAATACCTACAGCTACACCCTTGAAACCATCATTCAAGCCGGGCGCAAGCGGATCCCGATGACATCGGTGCCGATCCGGGTCAACGGTGAGCTGCGACCGTCACGACTGTTCAAGAGTATACCCGAATATATCTCACGTTCGGCCAAGACCATCATCCGGGTTTCGGTGATCTACAGGCCACTGGCGACATTCACCACCATCGCGGTGTGGATCGCGCTGCCGGCGGTATTGATGATTGGCCGGTTTGTGTCGCTGTATTTGCAAGGAGACGGCTCAGGTCATGTTCAGTCGCTGGTTCTGTCCGGTGCGCTGCTGGCCATCGCCTTTGTCGTCATGATGGCAGGTATTCTATCTGACCTGATTTCAGCCAACCGTGACCTGTTGCAGGATATCCGCGCCCGGCAATTGCGCCAGGCAATCCCGCAGCAAGACGCACAAGAGGACGATGTTTCGACCGTTCTTGCGACCAAATTGCGTAATATTGCGAGTGGCGGGTCTTGACCGACGTTGCATCAGATGGCGTTGCGCAATCGGCAACCCAGGCGGCTCTGCCCGATGATAGCGACACACAAAGTCTGTTTGCCAAAATTACCTTTGCAGCAATTGCCGCCATTTTTGGCGCGCAGCTGTGGCTGGTCTTCAATGCCAATGTAAACTGGGACGAATTCTACTATCTGTCCCATATCCACGCGCATCTGAATGGTACGCTGGCGCGGCCGCTGCAGACGTTTTACGTACATCTGCTTTCCTGGCTTGCCGGTCTGCCAGCCGACGAAATCGGTCAGATCACGGTCGGACGGCTGTTCATGCTGGCCTGCGAGATCGGTACGGTTGCGCTGATCTATGGCATTGCCCGCCAGTTCGTGAAGCCCTACGCCGCGCTGGTGGGTGTGCTGGCCTATCTTGCATCGATCTGGACGCTTAACCACGGCATGAGCTTCAGGGCCGATCCGCTGGTCGCATTTTTGCTCATGTCCAGCGTCTATGTGCTGATGGCGTCATCGTTGAAGCCCTGGCAGCTCTGTGTGGCCGCGCTGTGTGGCGCGCTTGCCGTTCTGATCACCATCAAGTCGGTGCTCTATCTGCCTGCGTTTGCCGCTGCACTGGTCTGGCGGTCGCAGGACCGTGAGCAGCGTACGGCCAATATGCTGCGGATCGGCGCTGCCGCGGCGGCTGGTTGCGCCCTTCTTGTGGCGCTGTACTTTTGGCATGCCGGCCAGCTCAATGCCGGGTCCGGTGCGGTATCGAGCGGTTCGGCGGGCAGCGTTTTCAAAGTTACATTCTCCGAGCAGAAATTCTTGCCGCGGATCGACGAGGTGACCAGATGGTTTGGCGCCAATCTGGTGGCGTTGATGCTGGTGGCCGGTGGATTGGCGCACCGGACATGGCCGCGGACCATTACATTGGCTCTGTTGGTTGCGCCACTGTTGTCAGTGCTGTTCTATCGAAACGCCTTTGCCTATTTTTTTCCGTTCATCATTCCACCGGTTATGGTGGTGGCAGCGGCTGGCGTACCGCTCATTGCGAAACGGCGCATTGTGCTGATCGGGCTCGTGGGTTGCCTGGTGTTCGGGGCCGTGCTGGAATTCAAGCGCGGGCTTGGCCGCGGGCAGACCGCACAACGCCAGACCCTTGAAGCGGTTCATGCGATGTTCCCCGAACCGGTGCGTTACATCGACCGCTGTGCGATGGTCGGCAGCTTTCCGCGCAGCGGGTTCTTCATGTCGACCTGGGGAATTGAAACATACAAGCGGCGCGGCAAGGCGATCTTTGGCGCTATTCTGCGCACCGAAAAGCCGGTCATGCTGATTACCAATTCGCCGACGCTTCATGCTGCGATGAAAGATGAACCGGTGGTCACGCCTGAATTTGCGCTGTTTGCGGATGACGCAGCGGTTCTTCGTGACAATTTCGTCCATCACTGGGGCGACATCTGGGTGGCCGGCAAACGCCTTGAGGTTTCGGCCTCACCATACCACTTCGATATTGCCATTGATGGTGTCTACACACTGGAGGGCGAGGCTGGCGTTCAACTGGACGGGCGCACCGTGGCGCCGGGCACAACGGTTGAGCTCACGCAGGGCGAGCACGTTGTTTCAGCATCAGGCCGGGGCGAGATCGTGCTGCGCTGGGGCGACAACCTGCACCGCCCGGACCACCAGCCCAGTGATCAGAAAATCTTCCATGCGTTTTAAACTGGGGGCATGCACCGCCGTTTGAGGGCTTTGGCTGATGGTCGGGAACGCAAAAGAAACAGTTCTGTTTGTCACACGCAAATGGCCTCCGGCCGTCGGCGGCATGGAGACGTATTCAAAAAGACTGACGGAAGAGCTGGCCCGGTTCACCGAGGTCGATGTGCTTGCCTTGCCGGGGCGCAAAGACGGAATGACCCCGGGCTGGCTGCAACTGGCCCGTTTTGGCCTCGTTACGGCATTCAAATTGCTGGTCCGCAATCCGGCGCGGGTCACCCACCTTGGCGACATGGCGATCTGGCCGCTGGCGGTGCCTGCAAAGCTGCGCTCGGCAAAGACCCGGTTGGTGATGTCAGCCCATGGTACAGATGTCAGCTATCCGTTGCGCGGTGGCGTTAAAGGGCGATTGTATGGCTTTTACCTGCGCCTTGGCGCCAGATTGCTACCCGGCGTATCGGTCATTGCGAACTCGCGTGCGACACGCGATGCAGCCAGTACATATGGCTTCAAGGACATTCAGGTTGTTAACCTGGCAACAGACGTCGTTGACGTCAAATCCGGTCACAAACCCGGCAGGCACCTTTTGTTTGCCGGCCGCCTGATAAAGCTGAAAGGCCTGGCCTGGTTCGTTGAGCAGGTGTTGCCGCTGTTGACTGACGACATCACGATCCGGGTTGCGGGTACGGTGTGGGATGCAGATGAAGGCGCCGCATTGCAACATGAGCGCGTGCAGTTTCTGGGTTCGCTATCGCAACCGGACCTCAGACATGAATATGCCGCGGCACTGTGCGTCATCATTCCCAACATAGCGGTGCCAAGCGGCCAGTTTGAAGGATTTGGCCTGATCGCAACCGAAGCAGCGGCAGCCGGCGGCGTTGCACTGGCGGCCGATCACGGTGGCCTGGTCGATGCGGTGAAGGATGGGGTGACGGGATTTCACGTCGCGTCTGGCAACGCTGAAGCCTGGGCCAAAAAGATCGCGGACGTAGCGGCCTGGTCACCGAAAAAACGTGCCGGTTTCATACAAGCCGCGATACAGGCAACACGTCAGCACTATTCCTGGGCACGGGTTGCCAAGGAAACATTCAAGTCGTACGGGATTGATCCTAGCGCGTGACAACCTTCTTCAAGATGTTGAGTTCTTCGGCGGCGATGGCTTTGCTGATGAAAGCGGCACCTATCAATGCAGCGATGCCGGCGAGGCCACCCCAGGCGGACAGCGCCAGCAGCGGGATCGTGATTGCAAGCCCGGCAGCTGCGGCGATGATGGCGCGCCCGAGCGCTGGGAAAAGCTGGGTCCCCGCGACAGAATTCATTATGGCGATCTTGAGCAAGACCAGTGCCGCCTGGGCAGCGAACACGGCGAGCACCGCCGCCTCCGGTCCGGACGCCTCAATGGCAACAATAAAAGCGCCGGCGACAATCGGCAGTGCGCCGACGTTCAGCGCCAGAACCAGCCCGGTCCGCTGCTGAAGGAAGAGCGCCTGGTCCAATGCGTAGTTCATCACGATGGGGCCCAGGATGGTGAGTGTCGCAATGAAGATCTTTCCGGCGCCATCGTATTGCGCGCCGCCCACAAGTGTCAGTGCCCACGGCCCAATCGCCATTCCGGCAATTACGGCTGCGGTGCCAAGGATGATTCCGCCACGGATACAGAAGTCGAGATAATAGGCATCCTTGCCATCGGCGCGCACGTTTGCCCGGCTGGTGACAGGAAACGCTGCGTTCATTGCCGTCACCAGGATTACGGCCAGGACCAGTGCGGCATTCCAGGCAAATGCGAACTGGCCAACTTCAGGCGCTGCATCGGCCAAGTAGTGGTATAGCACCAGCGGCGCCACGCGCAGCCAGTCTGCTGCAGCGATCGCTATGCCGACCACCAGGGATCCTTTTGCGACCTTGCCTAGCCGCGACCAGTCGCGCGGCTTGAAGGTGAGCGATGTGAAACGGCGGTGAATGGTGGTCACGCCGACCAGTGCCTCGAGGATCCATGACACGAGATGGATAGTTGCGATCGCGATCACGCCGGCGCCCATCGAGAGCGCGGCAATGGCGACAAGCACTTCACCGGTGCGGAACAAGGACACCTGCCGCAGATGGTATTGGCTGGCTTCGAGCGCGACAAAGGCGCTGCGCGCCCACATCGCCAGGCCACGTGCCACAAGTGCCCCTGTGAAGAGGACAAAAATCTGCCGCGTCACGGGATCGCTTTCGGTGATCAGGCCGATTGCAATGAAGACAAACGCGCCGAGCAACAAGAGTGCCGTCAACATGAACAACGTCAGAGAAACGGTTTGCTGGCCGCGCTCGTGGTCGAGGGCCAGTTCGCGCGACAGGTAGGCAGTTACACCTGCCGTACCTGCGACGATAAACATGAGGTACAAGGCTTGTGTGGCAGAGATCAAACCGTAACCTGACGGTCCGAGAGCTCTGGCCAGGACGACGATGTAAACCGCTCTCATGGCCATCGCAAGCCAGCCGGAGCCCAGCAGAAAGGCGCCGTTCAAAAGAATTGACCGGGCACCCGGGCCGGATAACTGGCCGGCTTTTTCGTCGCTAGGGTGCACGGCAGGCCCGCCCCGGTCCGCGCGTCATTGGACCGTCTCGTTTTGTGACTGTGCGGGCGGCTTGGCCTTTGCCAGACTGAGGCGCCCCTTTAGGTAGCCAAGCCCGTAGAACGGCAGAACGATCGGCAGCGCCAGGTAATCCCACAGTGCCAGGGCACGCGATGGTGCAGGCAGGCCGCCCTGCATGGCCCGGCCGATGCCGGCGTAATAGAGCCGCTTGAATATCCAGCGGTAACGGATACGGTCTGGCAGCACCTGATGCTGGACGGTTGCCCGGCCATCGTATCTGACCGTCAGGCCGGCATTGCGGGCGCGATTGCACAGCTCGGTATCTTCTCCGCCGAACAGAAGGCCGCCACGCCGCCCGAGTGTTTCATCGAAGCGCGCCTGGACGCCCAGACGATCGCGCCGCAGGCCGAAATTGGCACCGACGATCCGTGCAACGGTGCGGTGCTCGCGGCCCAGGTCGAGCATCGAATACTGATCGAGGACGAAACGCGCACGGGAAATGAAAAGTGGCCGGGCGTGCCATTTGGGAACGATGCGGCCGCCGGCGATCCCAACGCCTGGCCGGGCCAGCGTTTCGATCATCCTGCTGGCCCAATCCGGCTCGGCAATGACATCGCAGTCGACATAAAGAATCGTGTCGTATTTCGCCCGCTCGATCGCGCAGTTGCGGGCATAGGACAGGCTCTTGGCGGGGATTGTCTCGTACTGGAAATTGAGGGATTTGGTTGAAAGCGAGTTTGTGTAGTCGCGTGTTTCAGGATCATCGCGCTGATCAAGAAAAAGAACCTGGCACGCCGCGCCGCGCTGCGCGGCAAGGCTGTTCAGGGTTTCCCGTACCAGCCAGTTGGGTTCGTTGTAGCGGGTGAAGGTGATCGTGGCGTTCGGCATGTTCACAAGGCACCTTTCATGCAGGCCATCGCCGGTTCACTGGGGAGCATCATATCCAAATAACTCGTAGTCCTCTTGATATATCTGCCAGATCAGCTTCCTTTCGTCCTCGCCAGCCTGGTCAAGGCGATGGGCCCGCGATGCGTTCAGATGCGGCAGGGTGGCCTGTTCGCCCGACACCTTGTGGGAAATAAATTCAAAATCCGATTGCAGATTTTCGAATCTGCCAACGTAATCAACCTGAATTTCGTTGCGATCGCACAGGAACTCGAACTGCGGCAGAAAATGTCCCCAGTTCAGGGCTTTTGAAAACCCGAAATCCTTTTTCTCCTTGAGCAGCATTTCCAGAAACGAGGCCATATCCTCGTGCCTGTCGATGTATGTCTTTGCGAAATGGTTGTCTGTTTTGTTTGAACCGCCGTTCTTGAGATAATTGTATGCCGAACTGAACCGGTCAGCCGGGTCTCTGACAAAGCCAAACTTGAAATACGAATGGAACTTGGCCGGGTTGGTATATTTATACATCTGGGCGCTGAAATGCCCGGTTTCCTGCCCGAATATCGCCAAAGAGATGCTCGTGCCGGCGACCTTGGGAACATGAACGAAAATTGCCTGTTTTGCGTCGTGGCACGGCTGGTAGACCGTTTGCCCCGACAGGCGCCGGAGCGTGCCGATATATCTGTCAGGCAGCGCATTGAGCGGCAGGAAGGTTGAGAAATGCGGCATGTTGGTCGGCCAAGATAACTGAAAACATCAAGTCTGAAACGAGTATGCCAGCCAAACGCTGACATATCGTTGATTTTGAAGCCCTAATAACGCGAAATCTCGTGCGTGCGCAGCCACCTCCGCTTGTTTGAGCTCACTCAGTTCGCAATAACTACGACGTCACCGGACAAGTCGTTTCAGCTGAGCCTTCACTGGAGCGGGCAAAAACTTTCTTGCCGCCGCGACCATCATGTTTGGCTTCTTGATCATGTCGTTAATG
>JABDJG010000260.1 GCA_013002595.1 Hyphomicrobiales bacterium
AAATTTGCCCGGGTTTACGGGGAAGCGCGCCAGGCTGGCTTCACGCCGGTCGCCCATGCTGGTGAAGAAGGGCCGGCGGATTATGTGACCGAGGCGCTCGATGTATTGAAGATTGAGCGGATCGACCATGGTAACCGGGCGCTTGAAGACCCGGCCCTGGTCAAGCGGATCGCCGACAGCGGTATGGCGATGACCGTGTGTCCGCTGTCCAATCTCAGGCTGGGCGTGATCGACGACCTGAAGCAGCACCCGCTCAAACGGATGCTCGATGCAGGGATCTGCGCAACGGTGAACTCTGATGACCCGTCGTATTTCGGTGGCTATGTAAACGAGAACTATCTCGCTGTGCAGGCAGCTCTCGGCCTTGATGCAGGAGACATAACTCTGCTGGCGAAGAATTCGTTTGCCGGTTCGTTCATGAGCGATGCCAACAAGGCCAGAGCAATCGAGCAGATTGATAACCACACGCATAGTTTCCATCTGCCGGAATGACCTTACAGCAATTCCCAAAGGCTTTTGAGACCGCTATAGGATGTGTCTGATCACCATTTCACGACGGGGCTCTAGATGGATCTTCGCAACGGCTTTGACATCAAACGGTATATTCGCGCGGTGCCGGATTATCCCAAGCCGGGGATACAGTTTTATGACGTCACCACGCTGTTTGCCAACATGCACGGGTTCCGGGCCTGCATCGATGAGTTGATCTGGCCGTTTCTGGGCGGCAGTATCGATTATGTGGTCGGGATCGAGGCACGCGGGTTCATCCTCGGCGGGGCGGTGGCGCATGAACTCGGCAAGGGCTTTGTGCCGATCCGCAAGAAGGGCAAGCTGCCGGCCAAGGTGATTGGCAAGGACTACGAGCTGGAATACGGCATCGACACGATCGAAATCCATGCCGATGCAATTTCCAACGGTGACCGGATCCTGCTGATCGACGATCTGATCGCGACAGGTGGAACGGCCAATGCAGCGATCGATCTGATCCGCCAGTCGGGCGGTGAGGTCGCGGCAGCGGCATTTGTGGTCGACCTGCCGTTTCTAGGCGGTGCGGCAAAGCTTAAAAACAAGGGCGTCAAGGTGCACACGCTGGTGCAGTTCGACAGCGAGTAGAACATGGCCTCTATTGAAACTTTACTCGCATTTTCCCTGGCGATGGCGGTGTTTGCCTACATGCCGGGTCCGGCGATCCTTTATACGGCGGCGCAGACGCTGGCACGGGGCAGGCGAGCCGGTTTCATGGCAGCGCTTGGCCTGCATTTCGGCGGCTACTTCCATGTGTTTGCCGCTGCACTCGGCCTGAGTGCGGCGCTTGCCTATGTTCCGACTGTTTATGCAGCGATCAAACTGGCGGGTGCGCTCTATCTCGTTTGGCTCGGGATTGCCTTAATCCGGCAGTGCGATGACGACGCGGAAGCGCCGGTCGTTAAGATGAAGAGTGCCCGCAAGGCGTTCATGGAAAGCATTGTTGTCGAGGTCTTCAACCCGAAGGCGGCGCTGTTCTTTATGGCCTTCCTACCGCAGTTCGTCGACCCGGCGGGCGCATGGCCGGTCTGGGTTCAACTGCTGGTGCTGGGCGTGGCAACGCTGATGGCATTCACCTCTGCAGATATCGTGACGGTGTTTGCAGCTTCTGCCATCGCCGCGCGGGCCAAGGCCGGAAGCCTGATGCGCAAGTGGCTCAAGTGGCTCGGCGGTTCGATCCTGATCGGCCTTGGCAGCCGCCTGGCGTTGACCAATTAACCGTTTGTGCCGGCAGCTTTTGTCGCTTGCCAAAACGGGATGTTTTGTGGCCGGATTAACCGTGAATCCTGGACTTGACCGCTGCTGAATGGAGGGGTACAGGCCCAGAACCGTGCCATTTTTGCTCAACCCGCTCTGACAGTGCTTTTTGGCACGTTGCTTGCTCAGGTTATGCCGCAGCGTATCAACCAGGGACGGCGATCCGGCGATGAATACCACCACCTCAATCTGGCCACCGGCCAAGCGGCAGCTTTACTGGGTGGCCACAGTGCTCGTTGTCACCACACTGGCGATTGCCACCAGCATTGGCCTGGTGCCGCGACTGCATTTGCTGATCAACAATTCCCGTCTGGTCTCGCTGACCCTGTTTGCCGTGATTTGGGGGTCATCACTCCTTGCCTTGGTCATTGCTGCTGCCCAGCCCTTGCACGTCGTGCGATGGTTCTGGGCGCTGGTGCTGTCGGCCTCGCTGGGCGCCTCGCAGCTTTACTATGGGATCAGCGGGTCTGAATTCACCGTCTACGATATCCTGTCGTTGTGGAACGCGCGGCATGAAACGGGCCGTGCCCTTGAGCGGTACTATCTCGACCTTGCTTGGCCGCTGATCATCTTTGCCACAAGCCTTGGCGCGATGTTGTTGTTTCCGGTACCGCGGGCCAGCGGCCTGCGCCGGGCGTTGACGCTCACCGCCTGGGCACCGCTGGTGCCAATCGTCATGATCGCCGGTGTGCTGAGCATCAAGAACGGGAGTGGCGCACAGGCCCTGCCACAACATTTCGCCCCGCTCGGAATCAGTGCTGTGTCGATGTTGAAGGTTGCAACGCGCCCGGCCGCGCCGCGCGACCGGTTGACCGTCGGACCCTCGGGTGCCCGCCAGATCGGCAGCATCGTCTATCTGGTCGATGAAAGCGTCAGGGGCGACTATCTCGATTTCACGCCCGGCAATCCGTACACACCGAAGCTTGCAGCGCACGCGAACAGGTTTGTCAATTTTGGTCCGGCCGCTTCTGCGGGCAACTGCAGCCATTACTCCAACGCGCTGCTGCGCCTTGGCGGTACGCGCCATGACACGATCCGGGCCGTCACCAGCAACCCGTCGATCTGGCAGTATGCCAAGCGGGCCGGCTACCGCACAGTGTTCATCGATGCGCAGGCGACCACCCACAAGATTGCCAGTCGGTTGCAGAACTTCATGACCGTGACCGAGACGCGGAATATCGACCGGTTCGTCAGTTTCGATACCGCCGACATCGCGTCGCTTGACTTCAAATTGCTCGAAGTGGTTCGCCAGGAACTTGGCAGCGGCGAACCGGTGTTCATCTTTGCCAACAAGAACGGCGCGCATTTTCCGTATGATCTTGGCTATCCGCGAGCGCGCGCGCGCTTCGGCACGGGCAAACCGGCATTGGAAAAAGACGACATAAACGGCCTGATCAGCTCGTACCGTAACAATATCGCATGGACTGTCGATGCGTTTTTCGATGAGTTCGTGACAACGGCCGACGTCACCGACACGTTGGTGCTTTATACATCCGATCATGGTCAGAATTTTATGGCCGGCAGACAGACTCACTGCTCCACTACTGGCGCGGACCCGCGCGAAGGCCTGGTCCCGATGCTGGCACTCACCGGTCAGCCGGACCTGCGCAACCGGCTGAAAGCAGCGGCCAAGACCAATTGGGCCACCACCTCGCATTTCCAGATCACGCCTGCGCTGCTTGAGGTCATGGGCTACAACAAGACAATGATCAACAGGCGTTACGGCGCAAGCCTGTTCGAGGCATCCTCCAAGCCTGCCCGCTTCAGTTCCGGGGATATTTTCGGGTTGTTCTCTTCGTCGGTCAACTGGAACGACATCGACCTGAAGCGGTCTTATCTAGAACCCGAAGCCACCGCGCTCTCGGCGACGATCAAAGTGGCGGTGGAGTAGGTCGCGACCGACAAAGTCGCCTGAAGCATGCAAGGCCGATATGCGATGTTCCCGGAGGCGGTGTCCAACGGCCGGGCAGTAACCTTGTCGGTATGCCGAGATGAGGAATTGCGTTTTGTGTCAAAGGTCGTATCATTTGCCCGGTCGATCACGCGGTACGCGATGAACGGCCACCGGAAAAAAATATAAGCAGACAGGGAGATTGAAGTGAACGTTAGACCAGACCCCACATTTCATGCGACGCCGAAACTGGCCATGGAGGCCCCTGCGGAAACGCTGGCCTTTACCCTGATGCTCAGCCCCGACGGCTCGCAGCCGGACGGTCTGGCCGTTGTCGATGTCGATCCCTCATCGGACAAATACGGCAAGATCGTCCACAAGCTGTTCATGCCGAACAAGGGCGATGAATTTCATCACTTCGGCTGGAACGCCTGCTCATCGGCACTTTCACCTTTGTCAGGCCATGCATTCCTGAAGCGGCGCTACCTGATCATTCCCGGTATCCGGTCCTCGCGCATCTACATCATCGACGTCAAGAAGCCGCTCAAGGCCAAGAT
>JABDJG010000262.1 GCA_013002595.1 Hyphomicrobiales bacterium
AGCGCCTGGGTGATCGCGAATATCGGGTTCGACGTTCAGCAGGTTGAACATGGCCTCGATATCGATCAGGCCCTGTTTTATGTCACGGTAGACGGTGCCAAGGAAATTGAGCGGCAGGTAAAGCTGCAGCATGAACGCATTGACCATGACAAAGTCACCGACGGTGATCGCTCCGGCGGCAACGTCCATTGCCGCCATGACCATGCAGATGATCATGCCGGTGGTGAACAGGATGGCCTGACCCGAGTTTAATAACGCTAGCGAGGTCCATGTCTTGACCGCGGCTCTTTCATAGCGCGCCATGGACCCGTCGAAACGCGCAGCTTCATGCTCCTCATTGCCGAAATATTTGACCGTCTCAAAGTTCAACAGGCTGTCGATGGCCTTGGTGTTCGCGTCGGTGTCAGCATCGTTCATCTTGCGCCGGATAGCGATCCGCCATTCGGTCGCCTGGTACGTGAACCAGGTGTAGGCGATGACGGATACAGCCGTGACCAGTGCGTATGGCCAACCGAAATTCCACCACAGGATGAGGCACACGAAAGCCAGTTCGATCATCGTCGGGAACGAGTTGAACAGCGAGAACCTGAGGATTGTGTCGATGCCCTTTGTGCCGCGTTCGATGACCCTGGACAGACCGCCGGTGCGCCGTTCCAGGTGGAAACTCAGCGACAGGGCATGCAGGTGGCGAAAGGTACGGTTGGCTACCTGGCGGACGGCATTTTGACCAACCTTGGCAAACAACGCATCCCGGATCTGGGTCATGATGACCATCATCATGCGGCCGAAACCGTAGGCCAGGATCATAGCAAGGGGAATTGCCGCAAGCGTTACGGCAGTCAGCTGTGTCGCGCTGGTCGCGGTGAGCGCATCGACAGCGTACTTGAAGCCAAACGGCGTAACGACGGTGATAACCTTGGCGGCAACCAGTGCGATGAAAGCAATAACGACTCTTGCTTTCAGATCCGGCCGGCCGGCTGGCCACAGATAGGGCATGAGCTCGAGCAATGTCTGGAATTGCCCGGCTTCAGGTCTGTCGTGTTCAGGTTCGAAACGGGTCGGCGGCGACATTTCAGGTCAAGCCCCGTCGCTGCACGGTGAACCCGCAAATGGAGAAAGCTGCATCCGCATTATTTAGGCTGCAGCATCGCCCATTGCAAACACGAGTGCGCTATTGTGTCTGTTTTTCCTCTGCGGACAATGGTTCGCGCCTTTGCGGATCAATTTCCTCGGGTGGCACTGTTCCCGGCGTCATGAAGATCTGGCCCGGATAGATGCGATGCGGATTTCGGATCTGATCCTTATTGGCCTCATAGATCGTTGTGTACTCGACACCGCGGCCGTAGATCACGCGTGAAATATTCCACAGGTTGTTGCCTGGCTGAATCACTATTCGGCCTTGAGCGCGCAGCGTTGCGGTTGTGGGCTCGGCCGTTACCGTTTCTGTTTGGGTTTCGACTGCTGCCGTCTCGGTTTCAGGTGCCGGTTCGGCCTGCTCAGGCTCCTTGGCAGGCGCCGCTGCCTGTTCGGTCTCGTTGCCTGTAGCTTGCGTCTCGGCCTTTGCGACCTCGGCCTCTGGCTCCTCTTCAGTTGCTGGGGCAGCCGGCTCGGGTGTTTTGACGACAACCGTCTCGTTCTCCTGAACAGGCTCAGGCTCGGCTTTGACGATCTTCACAGGGTCGACGCGTTTGACCGGAAAGGTCTCTCCCTCAACCACCTTGCCATCGCTGAGCACCTTATCGGCACGAAGGTCGCGCAGGCCCGGTGTGATCATGCCATCGTCCTTGAACAACCACTGACCGCTGGCATCAGCCTGCACATCGCCAACCGGCTTGTTGTCGATGACGATCCGCACTTTACTGCCCGGCTCCGACTTGCCGGACACCATGATGTCGCCGGCATCGTTATAATCAAGCCCGAGGTCATCCTGGACAATCGGCTTGGGCCGTGACTCTGGTTCAGGAACGGGTGCTGCCGCTACTTGACGTTCCGGCGCGGGCGCCGGTTCGGGCTCGGCCATTGCCTCAGGTGTTTGCGCGGGCTCAGGCTCAGCCTTTGCCTCAGGTGTTTTAACGGGCTCAGGCTCGACCTTCACTTCCGGCCCCTGAACGGGTTCCGGTTCCTTGCTTGCGGTATCGACGGCTGCCACCTGCTGGTCGACAGCGGGTTCTTTAGGCGTTTTGGATGTATCACCCTGAGCTGCCGTTTGCTGCTCGCTGACAGCAGGTTGCTTTGCCGTCATTTCAGCTGCAGCAGTCTGTTGTGGTTCAGGATCGGCTTTTTGGGCAACGACAATATTGGACGAGGGTGCCGAACGCACTGGCTCACCACCCTGTGGCGTCGCAACGGCGACCAAATTATGCTCACCAGGCGGCAATATCGGTTCGGGTGACAGGTACCAATCACCAACGCCGTTCGCGATGGCCTCTCCGACAACCTCCTCGCCAAGCATAATCTTAAGCCTGGTGCCCGCTTCGGCGCGTCCAGAGACGATCGCCATACCTTCCTCAGTCACAACCACATTGTCGATCGATGGTTTGACCATGGCCGTTTCAGCAGGTTTGGCCGGCTCAGGTGCTGGCTCCGGCTCGGCTTTCGGTTCAACAGCAGCTTGTTGTTCAGGCTCTTTGGCCGGCGCTGTTGTTGCTGCCTGTTCACTATTGGTCGTAACAGCTGATTCGTTTTGCTCAGTGGCGGATTGCGCCGGTTGCGTTGTTTCGCCGGACTGGGCGGTTGCAGCCGCCGTTTGTACGGCATCGGGCTTGCCCTGCCATCTATCTCGGGTGACAAAAGCCAACAAAACTGCGCAAATCACTGCGCCGCCCACAAAGTAGGCCAAAGGGTTATTCTTCATATTCTAAGCCCAATCCGATCGTCCGGCTCCTTATTAGCCAGTCTGCCGGTTCCCCACAAATGCGCCGCCTCTTCCCTCATAGTCCCGAATGCACAATATAACGGCTGGAAGCGGTGCGCAATTGCGGCTTATTGGCAATTCATCGCCTCTTCACCTTCACGGCACGGCACGCTTGACGGAGGCCGCCTCGGGTATCACAAAAGGTGATGGAACCGAATCAGAAACTATGTGTCTATTGCGGCTCAGGCCCTGGCCGTGATCCTATTTACATGGAAGCGGCACGCACGCTTGGCAAGGCCATTGCAGAAAATAAGCTTGGCCTTGTGTATGGCGGCGGCAGCCTGGGGCTGATGGGCGAAACGGCCCGCTCGGTGCTTGATGCCGGCGGCCATGTCACCGGCGTGATCCCGGATTTTCTCGTCAAGCGCGAACAGATGCTGACAGATGTTCAACAATTGATCGTCACGCAGGACATGCACGAACGCAAGATGACCATGTTCGAGCATGCCACGGGCTTTGTTGCACTGCCCGGCGGCATCGGCACCCTGGAGGAACTGGTTGAAGTCTCAACCTGGGCGCAGCTCGATCAGCACAACAAGCCGATTGTGCTGGCCAACATCGATGGCTACTGGAACCCGCTGATCGAACTGATGGATCACATGCGGGCCGAACATTTCATCCGCGCCGGCCTGGAATTGCAGCTGGTCGTGGTGAACACCGCCGACGAGATCGTGCCAGCCTTTTTGAAGAGCATGAAGAAGCGCAAACCGTCTGCTGCGAAGCCAATCCGCGGCACGGTCTGAAACAACAGATTATTGTTGGGCGGCACTTGCCTGCCAGGTTGGTTCAAGTCGTCAGCTCGGAGAGCTCGGCCTGATAGGCAAAGATCGCCGGCGTACCTCCTGTGTGGATGAACAGGATTGTTCGGTCCTGCCCTGCCTGTTCGGCCCGCTTAAGGCATCCGGCCATCGTCTTGCCGGTGTAGACCGGGTCTAGCAATAGTGCCTCTTGGCGGGCAGCCAACGCAATCGCCTGGCGGGTCGCGTCGTTCAGCTGGCCATAGCCTGGATGCAGGAATTCGTCGGTGACGACGACATCGTCTTCACTGACCGGATTGGCGACATCGAGCAGTGCGGCAATTTGATGGGTGCGCTCGATGATACGCGGGCGCTGTGCAGCTGCATCACGGCGCACGCAAATGCCTATCACCGGCATGGTCGCACCGTAAGCTCTCAGCCCAAACAACAACCCGCCGTGGGTGTGTCCGCTGCCGGACGCTACGACCACTTCATCGATCGAAATGCCTGTTGTAGCGGCCTGATCCATGATCTCACGGGCCGCATCCACATAACCAAGGGCCCCAATTGGGGCATGACCGGGGGCAAGATGAATTATGTAGGGATTACAGCCCTTTGCGCGCAAATCGTCGGCAATGGATTCAAGCTGTGCATCGGCGCCGGCCTCATCTTCGCCATGCGGATAGGTGTGTATCGTGGCGCCCAGCATGCGGTCGATCAGAACGTTGCCCGAGTTGGCGTACAGCGGGTCATTCTTGGCAACGCGCTGCTCCAGCTGGATATGGCAATTCATGCCCAACTTGTTGGCGCAGGCTGCGGTTAGGCGAACGAAATTGGACTGCACCGCACCGGTAATCAGCACCGTGTCAGCACTCTGTTCAACGGCTTCGCCAAAATAAAATTCAAGCTGGCGCAGCTTGTTGCCGCCCATGGCGATGCCGGTGTTGTCATCGCGTTTGACCAGCAGTTGACCATCGCCATACCGGCTGGCCAGATTGGCCATCGGTTCGAGAGGGGTTGGCAGATGTGCCAGCCGTTGGCGGGGCAGGGAATCCAGCTTGTCGAAAATTGCGTTCATGGCCGTACTCTAACGGCATCACGCACTGGCGGCCACACCTTCCTTGAGCAACTTGTAGACGATCGAATCGATGAGCGCCTGGAACGAGGCATCGACGATGTTGGGCGAGACGCCAACGGTAAACCAACGTTCGCCGTCACCGCCGCGGCTTTCGATCAGAACCCGTGTCGTGGCGTCGGTGCCGCCGTTCAGGATGCGCACCTTGTAGTCGACCAATTCGAGATCTTCGATGGAATCCTGGTAGCGCCCGAGGTCCTTGCGCAGCGCTTCATCAAGCGCATTGATCGGGCCGTTACCCTCGCCGACCGACATCAGCAATTCGCCGTCGACCATGACCTTCACAACCGCTTCTGCAACAGTGACCTTCTCGCCAACTGCATTAAAGCGCCGTTCCACCAGGCAGCGGAACGAGACCACGTCGAAATAGGCCGGCACCGTTCCCATGGTCCGCCGGGCGAGCAGTTCAAAGGAGGCATCTGCGCCATCATAGGCATAGCCGATGGCTTCACGCTCCTTGACGATCCGCAGCAGGGTGTTGAGCCTGTCATCGTTCTTTTCAACCGGCAGGCCGATACGATCGAGCTCGGCCATCAGGTTGGACTTGCCGGCCTGATCGGAGACCAGCACATGGCGTTGATTGCCAACCAGGGCCGGCGCCGTATGTTCGTACGTCTCGGGTTCCTTGAGGATGGCCGATGCGTGAATGCCGGCCTTGGTGGCAAAGGCGCTCTGGCCGACATAAGGCGCCTGCCGATCGGGCGCGCGGTTGAGAAGCTCATCAAACGCGCGGCTGACATGGGTCAGGGATTTGAGGCCGTCGCTCGTGATGCCGGTCTCGAACCGGTCTGCAAACT
Source organism: Hyphomicrobiales bacterium (assembly GCA_013002595.1). Lineage (GTDB taxonomy): Bacteria > Pseudomonadota > Alphaproteobacteria > Rhizobiales > Aestuariivirgaceae > JABDJG01. The sequence goes on from JABDJG010000262.1 coordinate 5,584, forward strand.
CGCTCTTGAGCATCAACGTCGGGATCAGTGACACCAGATTGGCATTGCCGCAGCGCTCACCAATACCGTTCAGCGTACCCTGAATCTGGCGGGCTCCGGCCTGGACGGCGGCCAGGGTATTGGCAACGGCGTTGCCGGTGTCATCGTGGGTATGGATGCCCAAATGATCGCCGGGAATTGACTTTGTGACCTCTGTAACGATTGCAGACACTTCATCGGGCAACGTGCCGCCATTGGTGTCACACAGCACGACCCAGCGGGCACCGGCATCAAGCGCAGTGCGGGCGCAGGCGAGCGCATAGTGCGGGTTGGCCTTGTAGCCGTCAAAGAAGTGCTCGCAATCAAGCAACGCCTCCTTGCCGCCGGCAACCGCTGCCTCAATTGACTCGCGAATGCCCTCAAGGTTTTCCTCGTTACTGCAGCCCAGCGCGACCTTGACGTGGTAATCCCATGACTTGGCGACAAAACAGATCGCATCGGACCTGGCATTCAGCAGATCCTGCAGACCTGG
>JABDJG010000244.1 GCA_013002595.1 Hyphomicrobiales bacterium
GGCTGCCGTTTCTGGTGAGCAAGGGGTTCTTGTTCAATGTCATCATTTCGCTGATGACCATGCTGTTCGGGACGGTGGCCGGCGTAATTCTTGGGCTGGCACAGATATCGCCGATCGGCGCGATCCGCTGGCCGGCCAAGGCGATAACCCAGATATTCCGCAATTCGCCTTGGCTGGTGCTGTTGTTCATCATCCTGCTGCTGTTGCCGTTCGAGGTGAGGATCGGTTCGACCATCATCTCGATCCCGGACTGGATGAAGGCGGTGTTCGGCCTCAGCCTGCCGGTGATGGCCAATATTTCCGAGATCGTGCGCGGCGCCGTCCAATCGGTACCGAGCGGGCAGTGGGAAGCGTCGGAATCGCTGGCGTTTTCACGCCATCAAACGTTGTGGCAGATCATCCTGCCGCAGTGTTTCAAGCGGATGATCCCGCCGTGGATGAACTGGTATGCCATATTGACGATGGCAACGCCGCTGGTGTCGCTGCTCGGTGTTGAAGAACTGATCACCCTGTCGCGCCAGGCGATGGAGGCACAGGACAACCATCCCGAGCTGCTTGTGCCGTTCTACACCTTCGCGTTGTTGATCTTTTTTGCCTATTGCTACCCGATTGCCCGGCTGACCGTGCGCCTTGAGCGCAAGTTCGCCGTCAAACTTTAAAGGACGCCGCCATGGCTGAACAAAGCTGGACACCCGACCAACCGATAGTCTCGGTCAAGGACGTGCACAAGTCGTTTGGCGATCTGGAGGTGCTGAAAGGCGTCTCGCTGGATGTCATGAAGGGCGAGGTGATCTGCGTCATCGGTCCTTCGGGATCGGGCAAGTCGACGCTGATCCGTTGCATCAACGGGCTCAATGATGTGCAGGCCGGCTCGATCACCGTTGAAGGCCAGGAAGTGCACGATCCCAACCTCGACAAACTGGCTCTGCGCCAGAAGGTCGGCATGGTGTTCCAGCAGTACAACCTGTTTCCGCACAAGACGGCGCTCGAAAACATCATGATGGCGCCGGTGCTGGTGCTCAAGCAGCCCAAGGAGGATGTTGAAAAACGCGCCCGCGAGCTGATCCGCAAGGTGCGCCTGGAAGGCAAGGAGGCGAGCTATCCCGGAGAGCTGTCCGGCGGCCAGCAGCAACGTGTTGCGATTGCGCGTTCGCTTGCCATGCAGCCCGATGTCATGCTGTTCGATGAGGTGACGGCAGCGCTAGACCCTGAAACGGTCAAGGAAGTGCTGGTCACCATCAAGGATCTGGCATCTGAAGGCATGACCTGCATTCTGGTGACCCACGAGATGGGTTTTGCCCGCGAGATTGCCGATCATATCTATTTCACCGACCGCGGCGTCATTGTTGAGCACGGGCCGCCTAAGACGTTCTTCAAGAACGCCAAAGACCCGCGCACCAAGGAGTTTTTGAGCCAGATTCTGTGATGGGCTCAACCCAATCCTAACTGCTTCCCCAGGGCTTGACCCTGGGGCCCAAGAACCAGCGAGATCAAAGTGGCGTACTTGGCGCAAAGAGTGCCGGTAGGCTGACCCAATGGGATGCCGGCGTCGTGTGCCATCCATGGTTCCCGCGCTGGAAATTGGGTCCTTGGGTCAAGCCCAAGGAAGGCAGATGGGGACCTAAAACCCGCGGCGTTTCTCTGCCCCGGCGTACAAGATATCCGCGGTGCGCTGGTTGGCGGCGGTGCGGAAAGCTACCGCTTCGGCATCCATTTCCGCAGCCGGGCGGTGGCCGGGCAGGAAGTGCTTGTTGGGATCGGTGCCGCGCATCAATACGGCATGATCGGACCCCAGCGTCTGGTGGGCTTCAGGGTTGAAATAGGCCTGCACCGAAAGGCCGACACGGCGGTAATCGGCCCGGTTCGGCATCGACCCGTGAATGGTGCGCACGTGATGCAGCGACATCTGGCCGGGGCGCAGCGGCATGAGGACGGTTTCGGCCTCGTTGATGCCCTCGATGTTCTGGCCGCGGGTCAACAGGTTGTCGTCTCCGAAAGTGTCGCTGTGCGGCCGGACATCGTCCTTGTGGGTGCCCGGGAGAACTTTCATGCAGCCGCTTTCCTCATTTGCATGGGTGAGCGCGAACCAGGCGGTGATGCCTTCGCGCGGCTCGATGCCCCAATAGGCCGAGTCCTGGTGCCAGCTGACAAAGCCGGTCGAGCGCGGCTCTTTGGCGAACAGTGTCGTTGTCCAGGCAAGGATATCCGGGCCGATCAGGTCCTCGATCGCATCGAGCACGCGGGGGTGGCGGATGAGATTGTCGAGGCACGGCAGGACATAGTGCAGGTTGTTGCGGTCCTCGGCGTGGATCTGGTCGGGGTAGCGCTTCTCGGCCGCCTCAAGCTGTCGCAGGATCCGGCCGGCTTCATCCTCGGAGATGACATCAACCGGGCACAAATAGCCGAACTCTTTGAAGTGATCGATCTGATCGCGGGTAAGATATTTAGGCATCACCACACTCCGTAATTCGGCGGATGCTAAATCGGACTAGTTCGGGTTTGCAAGCCCTGTTTGATGGCGGTTTTGCGGTTGCGCAGGACGTGTTCGTAGGCCGCGTCATAGAGTGCGGAGTCGCGGAAATCGTGCTCGGCAAAAACCTCGCCGACCATGACCAGCGCCGTTCGCGTGAGCTTGGCCTTTTTGACCTCCCTGGCGATGCTCGTCAGGGTGCCGCGGATGATTTTCTGATCCGGCCAGGTGGCGCGGTAGACAACGACCACCGGGCAATCGGCGCCGTAATACGGGGTCAGCGAGCGCTCGATATAGCCAAGGTTGCGGATCGACAGGTGGATGGCCAGCGTGGCACGCGATTTCCCGAGGGTCTCGAGCTCTTCGCCGGGCGGCATCGATGAGGCCTTCATGGTGGTGCGGGTCAGGATCACCGTCTGGGCGATTTCCGGCAGGGTGAGCTCGGTCTTGAGCACGGCGGCAGCAGCAGCATAGGCCGACACGCCGGGGGTGATGTCGTAATCGATGCCGAGGGCATCGAGCCGGCGCATCTGTTCAGCCGTTGCGCCATAGATCGACGGGTCGCCGGAATGGACCCGGGCAACGTCCTGGCCGGCGGCATGGGCGGTTTCCATCTCGGCGATGATTTCATCGAGGTGCATCGGGGCGGTGTCGAAGACCCGGGCATCGGCCGGCGCGGCGGCGACAACCTCTTGTGGCACCAGCGAACCGGCATAAAGACAGACCTGGCATTTTTCGATGAGGCGCAGGCCGCGTACGGTGATGAGGTCAGGCGCGCCGGGGCCGGCGCCGATAAAGTGTACGGTCATGAAGCCAGGTCCTGTCTCTTTTTGGCATAGCCGCGCGGCGTATAGGCGTAAGTCTGGCCGTCGCCACGGGTCACGGTTTGCGATTGGCTGGCGCCAACCATGACGAGGGTCAGCATGTCGACGTCTTGCGGATTGAAGTCCTTCAGCGGCACGATGCGCACGGCTTCGTCCGGCCGGCCGAGGCTGGAGGCGATGACCACGGGCGTGTGCGGGGTGCGGTACGGGCTGAGCACTTCAATGGCGCGGGCAAGTTGCGTCGTGCGTTTGAGCGAGCGCGGGTTGTAGAAGGCCGTAACGAAATCGCCTTCGGCAGCCGCTTTGAGCCGGGTTTCGATCACCTCCCAGGGTGTGAGGAGGTCGGACAGAGAGATGCAGCAGAAGTCGTGCCCGATGAGGGCGCCGGCGCGGGCAGCGGCAGCCTGGAAGGCCGAGATGCCGGGGATGACGTCGACGGCGATGCGCTGCGGCTCCAGGTCAAGCACCTCATAGACCAGCGCTGCCATGGCGTAGATGCCGGCATCGCCCGAACAGATGAGGGCGACGTCCTTGCCCATGGCGGCTTGGTTGATCGCATGGCGGACGCGGTCCTCCTCGCCGCCGAGCGGGAAGCGGTGTTCAGTCTGGCCGGTCAACAGGTCTTCGACCAGATCGAGGTAGAGGCCATAGCCGACCCAGTCCGTGGCGGTCTGGAGTGCCAGGGTGGCTGCCGGGCTGCGCCAGTCCGGCGTGCCGGGGCCGATGCCGATGACGAACAAACGGCCTTGCGGGGTGCCGGCAAGCTCGGTGATCGGATCGGGGCGCCGCGCGATGGCACAGGTGGTGCGGTTGGCGACGGACTTTTCAACCAGCAGGCCAGCATCGGCGCCGGCCGAGGCCAACGCGGCGCCTTCGGCAACGCCAGGGCAGCCGACTTCGGCCATGACGATGTCGGACGGCTTGGCAAGGCGCGCGGCTTCAGCGTTCAGTTGATCGGCAGTGAAGAAGCGGGCAGGTACATCCAGACGCCGGGCAAGGGCATGGATCGCGGTTTCGTCCGACTTGAGGTCGATAGACGCGACCATGGCGATGGAGGCAGGCGCTATCTCCGCGCGCTTCAAGGTGTCCTCGACGTGGGCAATGAGGCCGGCGGCTTCAGCGCCGCGCTCGCAGCCGATGCCCAGGGTGAGGGTCTTGGGATGGTAGACGAGGTGGTCGGGCCCGCCAGCTATCCGAGAAGTCGTTGTGGTGATAGTGAGTTTTTCCACCTCCGGCTCCTCGCCACGAGGGGCAGGGGGGAAGGCGTCCGCCAACCAGGCAGCCTCGCCGTTCATCTCTACCGCCGCGCCCGCCAGCAATGCGGTTACAAACGGTTTGATATGTTCGCGGTTGGCGAGAACGTAACCGTCTGGCGGATCGTCCAGGGCAATGCCGAAGGCGGTATCGCTGGCGGTGGTTATGGCGGCATGGCCCGATGTTGCCTCAGCGATCTGGGCGGCCAGGCGGTTGGCGCCATTGTGGCCGCCGAGGACCGGCACGATGGAGGCGCCGTCCTCGGAGACGGCAATGACCGCTGGTTCTGCGGTCTTGTCACCCAGTTCGGAACTGAGGATGCGCACCAGGATGCCGGTGGCGCAGATGCCGATGATCGGGATTCCGCCTGCGAACAGCGCGCGCAGATGGTCGGCGAATTTGGTGTAAGTCTTCGCAGCGCCTGCGCTTTCGGGGCCGTGGACCTGGCCGTCGACCGCCGCGGCAATGGTGCCGGCCAAATCGTGCGCCGATGCCTGCAGGATGACGATGGCGGGTTTGGTCACCATGGTTCGGCACCTTTGTAGATGAGGATGGTTGAGAAATACGGGCGTTCGCCCTCCGGGACGTCGGTGAGTGCGGTGACCTTTTGATCTTCGCTGCTGGCGGCCTCGATGATCGTGGCGTTTGCCTCAAGACCAAGGTCGCGGATGACGCCACGCACCTTGTCGAAATGCTTGCCGACCTTGATAACGGCAATGGCATCGGCGGACTCGATCTCGGATTTCAGGCGTTTGGCTTCAAGCGGGGCCGGTAGAACCTTGAGCACATCGTTACGGGCAGCGAGCGGGCGGGCGGTCCCCGCGGCGGACGCGGTCAGGGAGGTGACACCGGGGATGACGACGGTCTTGTAGTTGGCGGCCATGCGTTCGAACAGGTACATGAAACTGCCGTAAAAGAAGGGGTCGCCCTCGCACAGAAAGACGACATGGCGGTTTTCGTTGAGATGCGCGGCAATCTTCAATGTAGCCGCGTCGTAGGCGTCCATGGCCGGTTTGCGGTCGCTGCACATCGGCACGGTGATCGCCAGCTCTATCGCCTCTTCGGGGATGAACGGCGCGCAGATGCGGCGCGCCAGGCTGTCACCCTGGGCTGATTGCGGGTAGGCGATGACATCGCAACTGGAGATCAGCCGCCAGGCGCGCAGGGTCAACAGTTCAGGATCGCCGGGGCCGACGCCTACGCCGAACAATGTGCCTTTGATGGTCATGGTTTCACCTTACGCCATTGGGTGACGGTCATGCGCGGGCGCATGGCGCGTTTGCTGCCGACTTCGCTCAGATGTTCGATACCGATGCGAACCAGATCGCCGCCGTGCGCAGCCTGAAGGGCGACGAGATGGGTTTCGCCCTCGAGCGTTACGGCATTTGCAACCAGACGGCCTTGCGGCTTCAGCGCGCTCCAGCATGTCTCGAACTGGACGGTGTTGGCAACATCGCCGCCGATGAAAATGGCATCGGGTGCCGGCTGGCCGGTCAGCGTTTCCGGCAGATTTCCGGACATGATCTGCAGATGCGGCACGCCAAGCTGCTCGCGGTTGTGCTCGATCATGGCGATGCGGTCCGGCTCGCGTTCGAAGGCGATGGCTTTGGTGTGCGGCGCGGCGCGCAACCATTCGATGGCGATTGAGCCGCAGCCGGCGCCGACGTCCCACAACAG
>JABDJG010000295.1 GCA_013002595.1 Hyphomicrobiales bacterium
CGATGGGCCGATTTGGTCCACCGAAGGCCGGGTTTTCGCGCCCGCTGGACGTCGTTACAGTCCACTTGTGGTCGGCCAGACCACGGCGTGGACTGTGCCTAGCCAGCAAACGCGAAAACCCGGTCAAATTATTCAATATAACCTCATCGTGCTCTATGAGGCACTGGTGTGCCATGCGTTACCGGAGAACGCCCGTCGAGTCTCCTACAATCGTCAAAATGGTTCACGATGAAAAAAGGGGAGCAGTTGCTGGCTCCCCTTCAATCAAGTTCTGTTGATCACCTACCACATGGCAACCGGATTGATGATCATCTGCACCGCGCCCTGCAATCGTGCCTGGCCGAGAACAAACATGAACTCGTGCACGCCTTCTTTCGCAAGACGGCCGGTGTTCATGGTTTCAAGGATGTAGATGCCGTTCTTTTTCAGAAGCGTCACATGACCATAAAATACCTTGTCACCCTTGACCGGCGGCACCGCTTCAACGCCCCAAGTATCGGCCCCGACAGCCATCACGTTGAGTGATGCCAGATACTCGGCCGCTTCGTTGGTGAGGCCCGGTTCTGCGGACACCCAGGCCTTGGGATCACTCTCCAGCTTGCCGTCAGTCCAGCCGGTATGGAACAGCACGACATCCCCTTGACGCAACTCAACGCCTTGCGCGCTGGCCGCCGCTTTGATGTCGGCTGATGAGATGCCTTGCCCGGCATCCATTACCGCGACACCATTGTGTTTGGCCATGTCGATCATGACACCGCGCCCGACCAGTGGTGGAATGGTATGAATGCCGAGTTTCTTGAGGCCGGTAAGAGCGGCAAACTCCTTGCCCTCATTGCAGTTGTAATACATGCCCTCTTCGCCAAGGTGGCCTAGGCCGTCGATTTGCGGGCCAGTGCCCCACCACAGCTGTGTGACGTCATCGTTGTAGACAATCGGCCAACCGAAATCGGTCTCCAATGACCGGCCGTATTGCTGGTTCGGCTGAACCACCTGCATCATCATCTTGCGCGGCGGAAACGCCGGCATGTTGGGGTCGACGACGATTCCGAGCGGATGGGTTTCGCCTTTCTTGATCAGCTTGGCGGCCATCATCACCTGATCCGGCTTCACATAGTTGGCGGCGCCGATCTGATCGTCCTTGCCCCATTTCGACGGCGTACATTCAGCTGCCAAAGCCGCGCTGGCCGACAGGGCAAAACCGCCTGCCAGCAGCATTTTGATTGTCGATTTAAACAAGCGTTTCATGATTTCCTCCACGTATAATTGTTGGGCTGCCGCACCACAGTCTGCTGTGCGCATGGTTTATTGTAGAAGGTTCAGCGTCGCCCGGCTTGCCTTCGAGAGCCACTTTAACCCAGCTGAAAACCGGCCGCACCGATCAATCTGAATGACGGAATTATTTCCGCTCACATTCGTGTATCGAAGGCCGCCATCTCTTCGAACACGCCGGTGTTGTAGGCTGATCTTGGAAACACGAACCGGCGCGGTCGACCGGCATCCGTCAACACCGCACAATCATTTGGCCGAAATGTTACCGCATAGAAGCTTCTCGCATCCATGCCGTGCCGCCAGTAGAGCAGCGCTTGGCCATCATCTTGTTCGGTAATCCTGAATTCCGGCTTCTCGATGCCCTGCAATTCGGCAATATCTGAGATCTGACGGGCAACAGACGTTCTGTTTGCGCAATAATCATCGGCGCTGACAGGTGTCAGCGCGCCTGGCAGGGCCAGCAAAGCACAAACGACCACGGATCGAATCGGCCACATCATGCCCGCTATCGATAGCATAATTTGAGCCGCAATTCGACGTCACGATGTTGCACGGCATCGCGTCCACAGGTCGTGCGGCGGCGGCTCTTTCTGCAGCGCGGATACGATACTTACGCGGACAGCGTTCGCCCCTTTGGGCTCCACCCAGATTTTCGGCCCGTTGCGCCCATCCGCGCGCGGTTCGATGAATGACAGAGCATTTTTGGAGTAAACAGCAATTGCCGGTAGCCCGTTTGCGGCAACCACGTGGGTTCCTCTAAGTCTGATGGTCTGCCCATAGCCAGAACACCACTGCCCATCAAGAGCGCCAACTTCCAGAACCCAAAGCGCTCCAGCGAGCAACGGCAGTATGGTGGTGGTTGCAAGATAAACCGGCGGTATCGCCATGTTGTAGATCCTGTCGCTCAACTGATGAACACGACCGCCAGCCCGATGACGATCATCGCTACACGCAATCCCATCGACTTGTTGCTGATGATACCATAGGAAAGGGCCGACAGCCCCAGCGCCAGCTTTGCAAATGTCAGCAATGCGACGACCGGTGTCTCGCCAAGTGCAATCACTGCCGGGTTGGCAATCATGCCGAGCGGGATGACGTAGAGTCCGACGCCGAGCGCCATCGCGCTGCCGGCCACCTTTAGCCAGTTTTCGCCAACCATACCGGCGGCAATGAAGACGGCGCCACAGACCGGCGGCGTGATGGTCGAGAGCAGTGCGAACCAGAAGACGAACAGATGGGCAATAAGGGGTTCAAGTCCAAGCTTGGCAAGCGCCGGCCCGGCGACGGAAATGCAGATGACATAGGCTGCCGTGGTCGGAATTTCCATGCCAAGCAACAGGCAAGCCAAGGCCGTGAGCAACAGCGCCGGCCACAACTGATTGCCGCCTGCTGACAGGATTAGCGATGTGATCTTCACGCCAAGCCCGGTCTGACCGAGCACCGAGATGATCAGACCCGCGCACAAGATGATCGAGGCGATGACCGCGATCTGCTGGCCGGCAGCCAGCGCCACCTTTTCAATACGCGCGATCGTTCGGGGGAGACTGAGGGTAAAGCGGTTGTCGAACAACAGCAGGATCAACCCGGCGACAATCGCGCTGGCCGCTGCATATTGCGGTGTAAAGCCACCAACAAACATCCGCTCCAGCAACACCGCAAACGGCACTGCAAAAAAGGCTGCGGTCACCAATACGGTGCGGGTTGCTGGTTGTTGGTCAGGGGCCAGTGGCTTGAGTTCATAGCGCCCGGCATAGGCGTTAATCCCCATCCACACCGTCAGGAAATATAGAATTGCCGGCAGCACGGCAGCGGCCATGATTTGTGTGTAGGGAACCCCGGTCAATTCGACCATGACGAACGCGCCGGCCCCCATCAGCGGCGGCATGATCTGTCCGCCCGATGAGGCCACCGCCTCGACTGCGCCGGCGAGCGTGCCGGGGTAACCGAGGCGCTTCATTGCCGGCAGCGTCACCGCGCCGGTGGAGGCGACATTGGCCGACGCCGACCCGGAAATCGAACCGAACAGGGCGGACGACAATAACGAGACCTTCGCAGCCCCACCTTTCAGCCGTCCCGCAGCGGCCATCGCCAGGTTCATGAAGCCTTGCCCGGCCTCACCCGCATTCAGCACCGCACCCATGATGACGAAGACGGCAACGATGTTGACTGAAACCCCGGTCAAGCTGCCCCAAAGGCCACCCTCGGCGACGACCATTGTGCCAAGGAAGCTCTCAACCGGCAGACCGGGATGGCCAAACTCGCCAGGCAGCAGATTTCCGAACAGCCCGTAGGCCAGCGCCAGCGAGGCAATCAGCGGCAGTGGCCAACCTATTGCCCGCCGCGCCATCTCCAGAACAATGACGATGAGGGCAATGGCAAGCCATAACTGGCCGGCCCCTTCCAGAGACCCGTATTGATCCGATAAGGCAGTTTCGTTCCTGGCGATGTAGAGGCACGACACGATCCCGACCACCGTGAAGATCGCACCAGTCACTCGGCTTGTCCGCGTCTTGGCCAGGAAGATGAACACCCACGGCAAGGCAAGCGCCATGTGCAATGGCCGGCTGATCAGGTTGGGCACGAGCCCCGAAAAGATCAGCCAGATATGAAACGCCACCGAGGCCGCGCCAAGCCCGGCCCAGATCAACCGAGCTGGCACGGTGCTGACTAGCGCAAGCCGTCCGGCACCGTAATGCCGGCTTCATCGTAGTATTTGACAGCGCCGGGGTGCAGCTTACCGTAGACATTGGCCAGCATATCGCCAGAGACGCCGTTCCACCAGGGGGCTTGTTTGCCAAGGTCTGATTTTTGCGACCAGTAGGTTTTGGTCAACGCATAGGCCGTTGCGTCGTCCATACTCGTCGTCGTATGGGCAACCACCGGCAACGACGTCGTCACGACATCGCTGTCGACACCGGCATAGGTGCCGGCCGGAATAACCAGACGGGTCCGCTTGGTCATTTTGATTTGATCATCGGTGAGCGACAAAACAGTGACCCCGGTACTGGCTGCCGCTTCGATCACGTTCGGTGCCGGAAAGGATCCGGCCGTCACAAAACCATCGATCTGCTTGTTCTTAAGGGCGGCCACTGCGGCATTGAGTTCAACGTTTGCCAGGCCCACTTTGCCATCAAGGCCGAATAGCTTGAGGTACTTTGCGCCCTCTCTTGCTCCAAACGAGCCCTTGCCGATCAAGATTTGTTTGCCCTCCAGGTCAGCAAACGACTTCACTCCACTGTCGGCCCGCATGACGAAATGCATGGTCAGGGACGGTATCGGAAACAGCGCACGGATTTCGTTGAACTTGGGGTCGGTCTTGTCCTTAAACATCGCCTTGCCCTTTTGGGCCAGCTTGACCAGAACCGGCGGCGTCGTGAAGACGTAGTTGCCGTCGCGCTTGGCGGCTTCCTTTACGTTCTGCACCGAGCCCTGGCTTTCCTCGACCGTCACGATGATCTCGCCGCCAGAGCCCTTTTTTATGGCCTCGGCGATCTGTACCGACATCTGGTAATAGGAAGAAGTCGTCTTGGCCGACTTGAATGTCACCCGCGTCTCGGCCATCGCACCGGTGATCGTTGCAGCACCGATTGCGGCAGCAGTGCACAGTCCAGCGATCGTCAGTCTCATGAATAATCCTCCCGAAGATTGTATATTTGATAAGCCTGGCTTAGCGTGAAGCGCCCGGACCCGCAACATTTGAAAACAGTTTCCCAAGCCGTGAAATGCCTTCATCGATCATTTTCGGATCGGCCAGCGAGAAGCTCAATCGGGCGGTATTTGCGCCGCTGCCGTCGGCAAAGAATGCACCGCCCGGCACGAATGCAACACGCGCCTCGGCGATGCTACGGGCAAGCAGCTGCTTTGCATCCCAGCCCTCAGGCAGGGTCAGCCATACGAACATGCCGCCTTCCGGCCTGTGCCAGGTAACCCCACCCGGCATGTAGGCCTCAAGCGCTGCCAGCATGGCATCGCGCCGTTCTTGATACGCAGCGCGGATCCGTCCCAGCTGGTCGTCAAAAATGTCTTTGGCCACCTCATGCATGACGACCTGATTGAGGGATGCACTGTGCAGGTCGGATGCCTGTTTGATCAAAACCAGCTTCTCGATCAGCGGCCTGGCCGCACAAACCCATCCGACCCTGAGGCCCGGTACCATCGTCTTGGAAAAGGTGCCGCAAAATATCGTGCGGGCCGCCTCGATGCTGCCGCTCCTGGCAACATCCATCGCAAGCAGCGAGGGAACCGGTTCTCCGTCATAACGCAGTGCCGTGTAGGCGCCGTCCTCGATGACCGGGATGTCCAGCTCATGGCCGGTATCCAGCAGCAATTGGCGTTCGGCCGACGTCATGGTCACACCGGTCGGATTGGAAAAATCCGGTACCGCATAGGCAAACTTGACTGCGCCGCCCTTGGTCTCGGCGCGGTCACGATACCCGGCCGGGCTGTTGGCTGCAGGTTGCAGCTCGAGTGCATCGAAATGGGGCTCATAGGCGCTGAACGCCTGCAACGCGCCAAGGTAGGTCGGTGCCATCACCAGAGCAGTGTCTCGGGGTGACAGGAACAGCCGGCCAAGAAAATCAAGCGCCTGCTGCGACCCGTTCGTGATCAAGATGTTGCCGGCCTCACATGGAGCCCCAAGCTCTGTCATATAACCGGCGATCCATTCGCGTAGCGGTGCATAACCCTCGCTTGGTGAATACTGAAACGCCTGTTCGCGGGCACCGGCATCACCTGTCGCCGAAGCGAATGCCTTGGCCAAGGCATCGCCGGGAAACAACGCCGGGTCGGGAATCCCGCCGGCAAACGAAATGATATCGGGCTCGGCCAGAAGCTTGAGAAGCTCGCGGATTTCCGAGGCCTGCATGCGTTCAGCCCGGCTGGCAAAGCAGGCCTCAAAGTCAAAGGCATTCGCGGTCATGGCGTGTCCGATCCCCTGATGATGTTCATTATGGCGATCGGATTGAAGCAGAGTCTGTAAATTAGGTCAATAATACTGACCTAATTTTGAATTGCCTGGCCGGCTGCCCGTGATCACAGCTCAACTTTGTCGACCGTCATCCGCTCGTCTTCCAATTGCATCAGCCTGGATTTTTCCGTCGCCAGGTAGTCGCGCGTGAACGGCACGACATCTTGATGCTTGGCGAGCTGAAACTGAAAGATCATCAGCCGGTCATGCGCAAAGGCACTTTCAGACGTTGCCAGATACATCTCCCACATGCGGCAGAACTCTTCATCGTAAAGCTCTGCCGCCTCATCCCAGTGCGTCATGAAGCGTTCGCGCCATTCGCGGCAGGTGCGGGCATAGTGCATCGGCAGAATTTCCAGATCCTTGATCAGAAACCCGGCCTTTTCGATTGCGGTGGCGATTTCGGACACTGCCGGCACGTGGCCACCGGGAAAGATGTACTTTTCGTTGAACGGTGTCTGCGTCAATGCCGGTTTGGGCCGACCAATCGCGTGCACCACCATTACGCCATGCTTGTCGAGCAGGCCGTAGGCTTTTTCGAACATCACATCAAAGTTCTGCCGTCCGACATGTTCAAGCATGCTGATGGAAATGATCCTGTCAAACGTGCCCGTGACATCACGGTAATTCTGCAAACGGAAATCCGTCAGGTCTTCGAGCTTCCGGGTTTTAGCACGAGTTTGTGCGATCTGGACCTGTTGCTCGCTCAATGTAACGGCGGTGACATGAACCCCGGTCAATTCGGCGATATAAAGCGCCAGGCCGCCCCAGCCGCAGCCCATTTCGAGCACCTTGTTGCCGGGCTTCACCAGAAGCTTGGCGGTCACATGGCGCTTCTTGGCAAGCTGGGCTTCTTCCAGCGTCATGTCCTCGCGTTCGTAATAGGCGCATGTGTACTGCCAGTCCTCATCGAGGAACATCTGATACAACTTTGCATCGAGGTCGTAATGATGCGCCACCATCCGTTTTTCGGCCTCGGCCCGCCACAGGTTCTTGATCCGGTCCGAGACAAAGTTAAAAGCTGTAATCGCCTTGATGTAGCCTGGCAGGTAGCGCCGGAAGCCGTTGCGTTTCATCAGTACGACAAAATCGTACAAGGTTCCCTGATCGATGGCGAAAGTGCCGTCCATATAAAGCTCGCCAAATCGCAGTACCGGGTTCAGCACGAAGCCGCGCTCGGCCCGTTTGTCCTTATAACGCACCTTTACGGTTTCGCCTGTGCCGTCGCCGTAGACCTCGGTCTGCCCCGATGCGTAAGTGACTTCCAGTGATCCCTTGGTCACCGTGCGGGCATAGAACTTGGCAAGAAGACGGTCGTACATGGATAAAAACTTTCAGGTCTGCCGTTCGCTCGAGCAGCATGTTTTGTCAGACGATGGCGTGATTGTCGATGCTGATCTTGCGGGGTCAACATTCGTTGTGGTTTGCTATCATTACGCTGTCATCGGTAGCCCAATGAATACAAACTTGAACGACATCATCGTCCTATGGGCAACGCCTCGCTCAACCTCGACCGCCTTTGAGTGGATGATGCGCATGCGTGGTGACATGGCCTGTTTTCATGAACCGTTTGGTGAGGCCTGGTATCAGGGTGACGAGGCCCTGTGGCCGCGCCTTCAACCGGACAGCCCCCGGACCCCGGGTTTGACTTTTGCCAGCGTGCTGGCGCGCTTGAAGAATGCAGCGGGCAACCGGAAGGTTTTTTCCAAGGACATGCCGCAATTCACAGACCACCTGTGGTCAGACGAGTTTCTGGGCCACTTCAGGCACAGTTTCTTGATCCGCCACCCGGCCAAGGTCCTGACCTCGGTATACCGCAACTGGCCTGAGTTCGATCGTAAGGAAATCGGCTTTGACGACCAGCGCCGCCTGTTCGACCGCCTCACCGACAAGATTGGTGCGCCGCCGCCGCTTATCGATAGCGACGATCTGTTGGAAAATCCGCATGGCCTGGTTGAAGTCTATTGCGATGCCGTCGGCATCCCGTTCATAGCCGACGCGCTGTCATGGCAGCCGGGTGCGCGTAGCGAGGTGCTTTGGTACGACACCAACAGTGTCTGGCATGAGAACCTGAAAACCTCGGACGGCCTCAAACCACAACCGCGCAGGAACTCCGACGTTTCAAAGACGCCCGAGTGGGTGCAGGAAATGTATGCAGACTTCCTGCCCCACTACGAGCACATGCATGCGCACAGGCTGACTATCTAGAGCATGTTTGGAGTTCAGGGCGATCCATCGGCGAACGCATGATTGCGGTCGCGGTGGCCAGCTTCGTCTTCACGCACAGCCAGCACGACCTCACGCAGCTTGGCATCCTTCGACAGGTTCCAGTAATCGATGGCGATCTGAGGCGCATCGACATTTTCGTGCCGGCCCGCGTCAATCTCTGCAAGGTACTGGGTATAGCTGGTGACCGCCTCTTCCTCGAAATAGCCGACCACCCGGTGCGCCACTTTGGGGAAGAACAGATACAGGAAGAAATAGAAATTATAGAAGATCGCCTGGGCGATCATGATCAAAACGCGCTCGAATACCGTTGGCTGGGCAATTTCGATGAACGTCATCAGGTGCATGCGCTCGTTCTCGGCCTCATCCAGCAGCTCCCGGATAAACCCCTCGTCATCGCGAATATGGCGGATCGCCTTGAGATGCTGCAGCAGGCCGCCAACCATGCCCGGCACGGCGGCGACGGTTTCCAGCACTACGGCCCGATGGCCATAGCGACCGGCAAAGAACTGGTCTGCAAAAAACCTCAGGAACTTGACAAATCCGAACGCCACCCGGTCGCCGATGCTTTCCGGTGCACGGTGCGGTTCTGCGTTGGCCAGTGTGGGTGCATTGGCATCATGGGGCATGGTGCTCTCCTTCGCGAAAAGTCGAGTGCCGAAAGCCTCGGCAGCAGCGCCGCCCCCTTATGTTCTTGATGTGGTGAGCAACTCGGCATTCTCAACCCGCCCGCGGCGTTCGGCCACGTCTATTTGCGACCCGCCATGCGCATCGAGAACAGATTGATCAGTTTCGTGGTCGATCAACAGTTGGGCAGTTGCGCGTCAGCCGTTCAGGGAAGCGTAATAGTCGCGAAGCACCTTCACAACTTCGGGCCGCGAGAATTCCGCTGGAATATCTTCGCCGGCGGTCAGCATTTCGCGCTGCCGCGTGCCGGAAATTGTTACCTGATCCTCTGGCGAATGCGGGCAAGTCCGCCCTGTGGCCATGCCATTGCATTTTCGGCAATAGAACGTGATGTCGATTTTCAGCGCCTGGGTCTCCAGGCTGCCGGCCGGGATCTCATCGAAGATCTTGTGTGCATCGAATGGCCCATAGTAGTCGCCGACGCCGGCATGGTCACGCCCGACGATCAGGTGCGAACAACCGAAATTCTGACGGATCAGCGCATGCATCAGTGCCTCGCGCGGTCCCGCATAGCGCATCTCGATCGGATAGCCGGCCTGCACCACCGTTCCCGGCACGAAATAGTTGTCGATCATCGCCTGGATCGCCTGCGTACGGGTTTCAGCCGGAATATCGCCTGGCTTCAGCGCACCGAGCACCTGATGGATGAACACCCCATCGAGCACTTCAACCGCGATCTTTGCGAGATATTCATGGCTCCTGTGCATCGGGTTGCGGGTCTGGAAGGCCGCCACCTTCGACCAGCCTTTTTCGGCAAACAGGGCCCGGGATTCGGCCGGACGGTAATAAAGCTCAGGAAATTTTCCGGGGTATTCGCCTTCCGACAAAGCTGTTACCGGTCCGGCCAGGTTAACATTGCCCTGCGCCAGCACCTTCTGGACGCCGGGGTGCGCTTCATCGGCCGTCTTGTAAACGCTTTCGCATTCCAGCGTCTTGTCGATGGTGTATTTTTCCTCGACCCGCATCACGCCCATGACCTCACCGCTCTGCCCATCGGTGAGCGCGATATCGCTGCCGACGGTGATCCCATCGGCAATATCACTGGAGGCGGACAGCGTAATCGGGATCGGCCAGAACAGCCCGTTGGTCAGTTGCATGTCGGTACATACGCCGCGCCAGTCAGCCTCGCCCATGAACCCGTCAAGCGGCGTATAGGCGCCCATGCCGAGCATAAACAGGTCTGACAGCTCCCGGCTGGTCATTGGAACCTTGTGCAGCTCTTGCGCATTGGCAAGCATGTCGGCGCATGCATCCTGCGGAGCCAGAAGTGATTTTATGCCGCTACCGCCATGCGGATTGACCAGATTTGACATTCGAATTGTTCCCCTCTGAATTTATTCTGCGCGAACCTATCAGGTCAGCCGGGTGGGTAAACTGCAAAAAGATGAGTGCAACAATAGGTCTCGCCTATATTGGGACTGGGAAATGGCAGCACGGGCGGGAGTGCCCGCGACACATATGAGAACCCCGAATTCCTCGGTGGCGGCGAGGGCGCTAATAACGGTATTGACCCAAGCCGAATATTTGATCCGGATCAAATAACAACAAGCTAACCGGCACTAAGGTGCCGTGGTTTGCGGGCGTCGTTGGTAACAGCGGCTAGAGCCTGCGTCTATTCGTTCTGTAGCCATGACACGCAATGACTTCTGCATCTGATAATCAGTCAAACACGTCACTGCTCGACCGGGTCATCGACCTGTTTTTGCGCACCGAGCTCGCGCCCTTGCTGATCGCGGTCGCGCTGATCCTGGGACTTGCCGCTATCATATTGACGCCTCGCGAAGAGGAGCCTCAGATCGTTGTGCCGATGGCCGATGTTATCGTGTCGGCACCTGGTATGTCGGTGGGCGAGGTGGAAAGACAAATTGCGACACCGCTGGAAAAACTGTTGTTCCAGATCGACGGCGTCGAGCATGTCTATTCGGCCTCGTTTTCCGGCCGCAGCATCGTTACCGTACGGTTCTTCGTCGGAGAAGACCGTGAAGACAGCCTCGTCAAGATCTACAACAAACTATTCTCGAACGCAGACATCGTCCCGTCGGATGTGGCCTCCTGGGTCGTCAAGCCGGTCGAGATCGATGACGTGCCCATCGTCATAGCGACCTTGTGGAGCGAGAGACCCGATATGGTCGATGATCATGGGTTGCGCCGCATCGCCGAAGAAGTCGAAACCGCCCTTCAAGGTTTGCCAAAAACCAACCGCACGCAGATAGTTGGTGGCAGGCCGCGCATAGTGCGTGTCGAGCTTGACCCCGACAGTCTGTCGGCCCGGCGAACTTCGGCTCTCGATATCGCCTATGCAATTGACGTATCGAATGTGCGCCGGCCGGCTGGCAGCTTCGATGTTGGTGATCGAAGTTACCTGGTCGATGCCGGTGACTATGTCAGAAGCGTCAACGCGCTCAAGAACCTGGTCGTCAACGTCGTCGATGGCACGCCGGTCATGTTGAGAGACGTTGCCCGCGTGTTGGATGGGCCGGCTGAACGCAAAAACTACAGCTGGATTGGCTTCGGGCCGGCAGAAACTGACAGCAACCTTGCCGGCAACGACCGGCTTTTTCCGGCGGTTCATATCGCGATAGCCAAACAGAAAGGAGCCAATGCAGTCTGGGTAGCGCAAAGCATTGAGGAGCGTCTGTCTGAACTCTCCAAGAGCCATTTCCCCGAGGGCGTACATTACCGCATCACGCGCAACTACGGCGAAACCGCGAACGACAAGGTCAATGAGTTGCTCGAGGCTCTTGCCGTGGCGATCCTGATCGTTGTCGGCCTGATCGCTTACAGTTTGGGCTGGCGTGAGGGCTTGATCGTTGCCGCGGCCGTGCCGATCACCTTCGCCCTGACGCTCATCATCAACTACATGGCCGGTTATACGATCAACCGAGTGACGTTGTTCGCGCTCATACTGTCGCTTGGCCTGGTGGTCGATGATCCCATTGTTGATGTCGAGAACATTCATCGCCATTTGGCCATGCGCAAACAATCGGCACTTGAGGCGGTGCGCACCGCAGTAAAGGAAGTACGCCCGCCGATCCTGCTGGCAACGCTCGCCGTCATTGTATCGTTCCTGCCAATGATGCTGATTACCGGCATGATGGGTCCTTACATGAGACCCATGGCACTCAACGTGCCAGTTGCAATGGCCATGTCGATGGTGGTCGCCTTTACGGTCACGCCATGGCTGGCCCACCGTGTGCTGAGCCGGAAAGTTGTTGCTGGCCAAGCGGAACCAGGTTCTGAGATCCCGCAAGGCTTGCTTCGGTTCTATCGCGCGGTGCTCGGCCCGCTGCTCGACAGCCGTCGCAAGGCATGGGCGCTGATAGCTGTCACCGTCATTTTGTTCATTGTTGCAGGTATGTTGGCGGCGACCCGTGCAGTCCCCCTCAAGATGCTGCCGTTCGACAACAAGAACGAACTGCAGGTAATGATTGATGCCCCTGAAGGCACGACGCTTGAACGTACCGATGCAATCGCGCGCAAGCTGGCGCATGTCCTGCGTCGTGCCCCTGAGGTGACTAATTTTGAGGTGTTCATCGGTCAATCGTCGCCGATGGATTTCAACGGCATGGTACGCCACAGCTATCTGCGTCAACAGTCGCATGTCGGCGATATCCGCGTCAGCTTGGCGCCAAAACGCCAGCGAGCCGCACAGTCGCATGAAATTGCCTTGCGTTTGCGGCCCCAATTGGCAGAGGTCGCCCGGTCGGAGGGTGTTCGGGTCAGCGTGGTTGAGGTCCCTCCAGGCCCGCCTGTCCTGGCAACGATTACCGCCGAAGTCTACGGCGAACCCGGCGTACCCTACGATCGCATACGCTCGGCCGCCAAGGCTCTTGAGGCAAGGTTGTTGGCTGAACCGGGGGTGTCTGACGTCGACAGCACGGTCGAGGACGACGCGGCCCGCTTCCTGTTTGTTGTTGATCAGGAAAAAGCGGCATTGTCTGGCGTTGCGACTGAAGACGTCTCGAAGACCGTGGCAATGGCACTTAACGGTCTTGATATTTCCCGGTTTCATATCACTGGCGAGGCGAATCCGCTTCACATCCAGCTGCGCTTGCCACGCAGCAACCGGTCCGGTCTGGCGCCGCTGCGGGCCCTTACGGTAAATGGCCGTCCTGGCATCGCCAAGATCCGCGAGCGTGGCGGCGTGCGTGATGCCCCGGTGCCAGTGGTTAGGTTGGGTGAACTTGGTACTTTCAGGCGGTTGCCTGCGCAAAAAGCGATCTACCACAAGAATATCGTTCCGCTGGCTTTTGTATACGCCGAGGCAGTCGGCCGCGCCCCTGCTGAAATCGCCGCAGATGTTGCTGCAGATTTGCAGCAGTCGGCAGCATTTGAATCCGGTCAAGGCAGGCCGCTTTGGAGCCGCACCTATTTGAGCAATGGCGGCGGCCGGCCATGGAGCTTGCCTCCGGCCACCAACCTGTCCTGGCTCGGCGAAGGCGAACTCAATATTACCGTTGATGTATTTCGGGACCTTGGCATCGCTTTCGCTGTGGCGCTGATCGGCATCTACTTCATCCTCGTATACCAAACCGCAAGCTATGCCATGCCGTTTATCCTCATGGTTTCGATCCCGCTGACGCTCATTGGCGTAATGCCGGGCTTCTGGCTGCTCAATCTCGTGACCGGAAGCACAGTGGGCGGATACGCCAACCCGACCTTCTTCACGGCAACAGCAATGATCGGCGTGATTGCGCTTGCAGGAATCGCCGTGCGCAACGCGATCTTGTTGATAGAATTCCTCCATATAGCGCTCGCCAGGGGCACGCCGATGCGCGACGCCCTGCTGCAGGCCGGCGCGGTCCGCACGCGGGCGATCATGTTGACGGCTGGAACCGCAATGTTGGCGGCAGTGCCGATCACCCTTGATCCGGTTTTCTCCGGATTGGCCTGGGCTTTGATCTTTGGACTTGTGGTTTCAACCGCATTCACCTTGCTGATCGTGCCCGTCACTTACGATCTTGTCTATCGCAACAGGCCGGGACACGGTTTGCCTGCGCGTGCAAAGAAGGAACCGGTATCATGAAGACTGGTCGGCTGATTTCGGGTGCGGCAGCGATGATCGCGATATTGGCTTCGATCGCCTGGCTATCCGGCTGGTTCGGCTCCAAGATCGAACCAGGGATACGCGATGCCGAGCCGCGTTCCAGCACTGCTAACGGCACAACAGTCACGGTTCGGCGCACCATGCAACCGGTCGTCGAATGGGCCAGCGGGACCGTCGAATCCACTCACCGCACCTCCATCGCTGCGCGTATTCTTGCGCGCGTTGAGGCCATCGAGGTGAATGCCGGTGACTTGATCGCTACCGGCGATGTGTTGGTACGCCTTGATTCCCGAGCCCTTGAGGCCCGCGTGCAGCAGGCCCGCCAGGCGCGTAACGCTGCACAGGCAAGATTGGACCTCGCGCAAGTGGAACTTGGCCGCGTCGATGATCTGCTGAAAAAGGGTGTGGCAACACGGCAGCGCTTCGATCAGGCTTCCTCTGAACTTCGCGTTGCCAATGCCGAAGCCGATCGTCTCAGTCGGGTGCTGGAAGAAGCCGAAGCAGCGCTTTCCTATGCCCTGATTGTTGCCCCGGCATCGGGCCGGGTGATCGACCGGCTGGCCGAACCGGGCGACACGGTCGCACCGGGTCAGACAATTCTGCGACTATATGATCCGGCATCTTTGCGGGTCGAGGTGCCCGTGCGTGAGACTTTGGCGGTCAATCTCAAATTGGGCGATCCGCTGAGCATTGCGATCTCAGCCATTAATGAAACAACAACGGGTACGATTGCCGAAATCGTGCCCTATGCCGAGCCGGGTGCGCGCACATTGCTGGTGAAAATTCAGCTGCCACAGAACCAGCGGCTGTTTGCCGGGATGTTTGCTCGCGTTGGCATCCCTGCCGGCACGAGGGCGAGATTGCAAATTCCGGCCCGGGCCGTTGAGCGGGTCGGTCAGCTGGAATTCGTCCATGTTGTCGATGACGGGCGGCGGTTGGTGACCATCGGAGAGACGGTCGACCCGGACAGTGTTGAGGTCCTCAGTGGCTTGCGCGAAGATGAACAGCTGCTGGTCACCGATAAATGATAGCCTGGCCAGGTGGCCATTCGGATTGCGTCGCACGTGGCCGATTGTGTGTTAAGGCGACCATAATTCATTGCTAGTATAACGCTGCTCAGTAACTGCTGCCGGAGGTGCCGTAGATGGCGTCGACATTCTTCCGCGATATGCTGGATCAGATCGTTGAACGCAGCCGCGCGTTGACGACCTTTTCGCTGCGTGGTGAAGATCACGGCGGCACCATCGAGACCTTGTCGAAAGGCCTATTGTCCGGCCGTGGAGAGTCGTCCGGCATGGTCGTTGCCCGCCATATTCTGGCGATTTTTGATCTGCTTACCGAAGATGAGAGGACCGATTATTTCCGTTTTCTGGCTGAGACACTGGTTCCCGACGCCGATGCTGTTCGTGACGCGGCCGAAGGTTTTTTGCAGGACCCCTCCCAGGAACAGATCAGGGCCATAGCACAGGCGGTGGAATCGCCGCGCCAGGAATTCTTCCGCCGGCTCAATCTGGCGCCGGGCGGCACGGTGCAGATTGTCAGAATGCGCGAGGCCCTGCTCGATCGCTTGAAGGATCATCCCGAATTGCGGCCGGTTGACGATGATCTCGTTCACCTGTTCGGGTCCTGGTTTAACCGCGGCTTTCTGGTCATGCATCGTATCGACTGGTCGACACCGGCAGCGGTCCTGGAAAAGATCATTGCCTATGAAGCGGTGCACGAGATCGATGGCTGGGATGATCTGAAGCGCCGCCTCGATCCGTCCGACCGGCGTTGCTACGGCTTCTTCCACCCGTCGCTGGTTGATGACCCGCTGATCTTCGTTGAGGTTGCCTTGACCGAGGATATTCCCGGTTCGATCCATCAGCTGTTGGCCGAGCCGCAGACGCAAGAGCCCCAGAAACCACGCACCGCCGTCTTTTATTCGATCTCGAATTGCCAGAAGGGGTTGGCCGGCATATCCTTCGGCAACTTCCTGATCAAGCAGGTCGCCAGCGATCTTTCGAAGGAAATCGACAGTCTGAAGACCTTTGTAACACTGTCGCCGATACCCGGTTTCATGCGCTGGCTGGACGCGGCCCGCACCAAAGGCACGGTCGATGCCCGCGCGCTGAACCTGCTCGATCATGCCGCCTGGCCGAAAAAGAAGGATGCAGCCAAGCGGCTTTCTGATACCATGGTGCCGCTGGCCGCCCGCTATTTTTTGCAGGAAAAACGTCAAGACGGCAAGCCTCTCGACCCGGTCGCCCGTTTCCATCTCGGCAACGGTGCGCGGCTTGAGCAGATCAATTGGCTTGCCGATCTATCCGACCGCGGTATGGCCCAGTCAGCCGGCATGATGGTCAATTATCTTTACGACTTGTCCGACATCGAAAAGAATCACGAAGGCTATGCCGAACAGGGCATTATCGCGGCTTCAGCGGCGATCAAGCGTCTTGCGCCGTCCGTTCAGTCCAAACCGGCTGAAGACGCCGAAACCGAACCGGCTTAATCAGCCCGGTCAAATGCTTCTATACAATTAAATATGCTCTAGCCCTCCTCAGGCGGTGGCAAGAAGTTCACGCCATGCTCGGCGGCCAGGCGTACAACCTCTCCCGGGTCCGGCACATTGCTGATCTTGTGGAACAGGTCCCACAAACCGCCGGTCGGGGACACCCAGAACAGGCAGGTCACCGGCTTGCCGGACTTGTTGAATATGCCATGTGGTATACCGCGCGGCAGACGGATCAGGTCCCCGGCATCGGCGCCGGCATCCTGGCCGTCAAGCATCAGGTCAAAATGCCCATCCAGCATGTAAATGAACTCATCCTGGTCGGGATGGATGTGCGGCGGCACGAATGTGTCCGGCGGAAAGGTTGCATGCCAGGAAAAACTGGATTCGGTAACCTGTTTGGGAATGTAGGTCTGACCAAGGATATTCCAGCTGATGTCGTCGATACCCGCACCAACTGGCGTAACGCCCGCTGTCATGTTGTGCATTTTCTTCCCCTCCGGTTTGGCATGATCGTGCCTGTATCCTTTCATCCATCAACACGCAAGGCAAGCACCGGCGCCGCGTCGCCGGCCACACCGAGGTGGTTTTTCTTTCCGTGAAAAACTGTCTAGATTGAACCCTGATGCACAAATCGCGGAGGACATCCGACGTCCTCCCCGCTATGTTTGCGCCCAAAGGGGTAGGGCCGAATATTGTTTGGCCTTCAGGGGAGCTGGGAATGGATCTAACGCTGATCGTCATTCAGTGTCTGAACGGTATGCAGTTGGGCGTTTTGTTGTTCCTGCTGGCCTCCGGTCTCACGCTGACATTTGGCATCATGGATTTCGTCAATCTGGCGCACGGTTCGCTCTACATGATCGGTGCGTTTTTGAGCGCCACGTTGACATTCTGGACAGGTTCGTTTGTCTGGGGGGTGTTGCTGGCCCTGCCGCTTACCGCTTTAGCCGGCATTGCAGTTGAACTCATCGTTGCCCGGCATCTTTATTCGCGCGACCACCTGGATCACGTTCTGGCGACCTTCGGACTGATCTTGTGCATCGACACGCTGGTCCACATGATCTGGGGGCCTGACGGGATAGCCGTCCCGTTGCCGGATTATCTCAACGGCCAGGTCGAGCTCTTCTCCGGCATCATTTTCCCAAGCTTCCGCCTGTTGATCCTTGCCGCCGGTTTGCTGGTTGCAGCGGGTCTTTATTACCTCGTCAATTACACGCGTATCGGCATGTTGATCAGGGCCGGCGCCTCAAATCGCACCATGGTGTCAGCGCTCGGCATCGACATCCAGACCCTGTTCACGCTGGTCTTTGCCGTCGGCGCAGTGCTGGCAGGCTTTGCCGGCATGCTGATTGCGCCGATCACCGAGGCGTCGATCGGCATGGGCAATGAAATCATCATCACTGCTTTTGTGGTCATCATTGTCGGTGGCATTGGTTCGATGAAGGGTGCGTTTATCGCTGCCATGCTGATCGGCCTCATCGATACCCTGGGCCGGTCCTACATCGATGATCTGTTCAAGGTGGTGATGTCGACCGAAGCGGCTGAAACCGCCGCCCCTGCCGTTTCGGCCATGTTGATCTATATCCTCATGGCGGTCGTCCTGGTGTTTCGCCCGCAAGGGCTGTTTCCGCCGAAAGTGCGGTGACCATGACAGGCGAACAACAATCAAAGACGATGTCACTGACCACAATCGTGACGTTCGGCATACTGGCGTTGCTGGCAATTGTGCCGCCGCTGGCAAAATTTGCCGGCTATGCTTTCTATCTCGATCTTGCAACCCGGCTCGTCTGTCTGGCGATTGCCGCCGTCAGCCTTAATTTGATTCTCGGTTATGGCGGTCTCGTCTCGTTCGGCCATGCAGCCTACATCGGGATCGGTGCTTACGCGGTGGGCATACCAGCCCATCATGCCTTTGATGACTCATTTCCCGTTATTGCCTCGCAGAACGGCCTGTTTCACATCCTTCTGGCGGTCGGTGTCTCGGCGCTTTTCGCGTTGATCACCGGCGCCCTGTGCCTGCGCACACGCGGGGTCTATTTTATCATGATCACCATGGCGTTCTCGCAGATGGTGTTCTTCCTGTTCGTTTCCATGGAGACCTACGGTGGTGATGACGGCCTGACGATTTACAACCGCTCTGAACTGCCCCTGGTCAGCCTGGACAACGCTTTGACGCTCTATTTCGCCTGTTATGCGATCCTGGTGGCATCGGTCTATCTCGTCCATCGTATCACCAATTCGCGCTTTGGCTTGGCGCTGCAGGGCGCCAAGGGTAATGAGGCGCGCATGAAGGCCCTCGGCTTCAACACCTATGCCTACCGCTTGACAGCCTATGTCATATCCGGCGCCATGTGCGGCCTTGCAGGCGCCCTGATCGGCAATTTCACTACCTTCATATCGCCGGAAATGATCGACTGGACCCGTTCTGGCGAACTGATGTTCATGGTCATTCTCGGCGGCGCTGGTACGTTGGCCGGCCCGGTCATCGGCGCAGTCCTGTTCATTGGCCTGGAAGAGATCCTTTCCGGCTGGACGATCTATTGGCACCTGCCGTTCGGCATCTTGTTGATCCTGACCGTCCTGTTTTTTCGCGGCGGTATCATGGGCATGGTTGCAAGTTGGGAGGCACGGCGGCGTGGCTGAACCGGTTCTGGAAATAATCGGTCTGTCCAAGAGTTTCGGTGGCATTCATGCCACCCGCAATGTCAGCCTCGATGTGCATGAACACGAAACCCACGCGGTGATCGGGCCGAACGGCGCCGGCAAGACCACATTGATTTCTCAACTGTCGGGAAGCCTCAGGCCGGACGGTGGCAGCATCCTGTTCAAGGGGCACGACATCACATATGCACCGGAATACAGGCGATCGCTGGATGGCCTTGCCCGCTCATTCCAGATTACCAGCCTGCTCATGTCGATGAGCGTACTCGACAATGTCGCTTTATCGGTTCAGGCCCACGACGGTCATTCTTTTCGTTTTTGGCGCCCGGCACGCAGCGAACGTCGCCTTCGGGAACCGGCCATGCAAGTCCTGGAACAGGTTGGCCTGCAGGTCCGCGCGCATGATCTGGCCTCGGCCCTGTCGCACGGCGAGCGCCGCCAGCTGGAAATCGCCGTTGCGCTGGCCGGCGCCCCCGATCTTTTGTTGCTCGATGAACCCATGGCCGGGATGGGCCAGGAAGAATCCGGCCGCATGGTTGAGATACTGCGTGGTCTCAAGCAGGAAAAGTCCATCTTGCTGATCGAACACGATATGGATGCGGTATTCGCCCTGGCTGACCGTATCTCTGTCATGGTCTACGGC
>JABDJG010000305.1 GCA_013002595.1 Hyphomicrobiales bacterium
CTTGATCTAGAGCCCCAAACCATTACAAATTTTGCGACCCGGTCGGGCTCCAATTCCAGCTTAAAAAGACCTGACTCAACCAAAGGTTGCTATAACGCGACGTAAAAAACGGGTAAATAATGACTAACAAATAGTTAAGAGTACAAAAAGAATGCGAACTTCGGATTTCAGTCTGGGGCGGTCGGAATTTTCGACCATCGGCAGTGACGGCACTGTCACGATAGCTGATTCCGAGTTATTGATTTCGGGCACGTACTCGCGCGACGGCGATGACCTGGTGCTGACCGGCGACGATGGACAACAACTCCATGTCATTGAGTATTTTTCCCAAAGCACACCGCCGGCTCTGATTTCCAGCGACGGCAAAATGTTGAGCGGTGATACGGTCAGCCTGCTGGCAGGCCCTCAGGCGCCTGGCCAGTACGCCCAATCCACCGGCGGTCAGTTCGGTGATGCTATCGGCCAGGTGGAAACCCTTCAAGGATCCGCCAGTGCGCAGCGGCCGAACGGTCTGAACGTCGAGTTGGAAGTCGGTTCACTCGTCTACCAGGGTGATGTGGTCTCGGCCAGCGCCAACTCCACCGTGGGCATCACGTTTCTCGACAAGACCGTCTTTACCATCGCCGAGGGCGGCACGATGGTGCTCAACGAGATGGTCTACGACCCATCGGGCTCGTCGAACTCAATGTTGTTCAATCTGCTCGGCGGCACGGCGGCCTTCGTTGCCGGTGCCGTGGCGAAGACCGGCGACATGAAGATCGAGACACCGGTTGCGGTCATGGCCATTCGCGGCACCGAACCGTTCGCATCGTGCCAGTCGGGTGCGAGCTGCTATTTCGGCGGCGCCAGCGGCAAATATGACCTGCTGCACAAGGTGCTCGGCCAGGTTCTGGCGACGGTCGACGATCCATCGCAGGTTGTTGCGTTGGACAGCATCAACGGCACACCGTCGATCTCCGGAGCCAACGCGCTGCAACAGGCAACAATGGGCCAGATGTTCAGGTCGCTGCGCGACGCCATCAGAGTTCTCGAAGAACGCCTCGATGACGGCGAGGACCCGGTTCGCGAGGCCGGAACCGGCTCACCGGACTTTACCGATGGCAACTTCCTGGAAGACATCGGAGGGTTTTTCTTTTCGTCCATGAAATTTTTGCTTGGCGGGACATCTCTTGCCCTGGCGCCTCAGGCACAGCCGGAGGATGTACCGCTGGAGCCGCCAGACCCGATACTGCATGCATCTACGAATGAAGATTCCTCATTCATCATCGCCGTGATCACAGAAGACGACTTGTTAGAACTCGGCCCATTGGCCATCGTCATTGGCGCCAACGTCACATCGGGCCTGGGCACGGCATCGCCAACCGCGGATGGCCTGTCTGTGGTTTACGATCCCGGCGTTGCCTACAACTCGCTTTCAGTTGGAGATAGCGCCAGCGTACGGATTGCGATCGAGATCGATCTGGGCAACGGCACGACGCAGACAGAAACGGCGTTTGTCACTGTGGTCGGGCTCAATGACGCGCCGACAGCCAATCCCGACATTGCAGCAACCAATGAAGGCACCCTCATCAGTATCGATGTGCTGAACAACGATACCGATCCGGATGCCAATGATGAACTGACGGTCGCGCAGGCGACAATTATCTCAGGGCTTGGGACGGTTGCGGTCGCAGCCGACGGACAGGCAATCATTTATGACCCGAACGGGGCCTACGACTTCCTTTCCGCGGGCGAGACCG
This sequence comes from Hyphomicrobiales bacterium, assembly GCA_013002595.1. GTDB lineage: Bacteria > Pseudomonadota > Alphaproteobacteria > Rhizobiales > Aestuariivirgaceae > JABDJG01. The sequence goes on from JABDJG010000305.1 coordinate 1,740, forward strand.
AGGACGTGGTCATCTCCTATCGATTGAGCGATGGCCAAGGGGGAGTTTCAACTGCGACGGCAACCGTAACAGTGTCGGGCCTCAATGAAGCGCCCAACGTCGGTGCTGGCGATGTGAACGGCAGGGTAACGGAATTGCCGGACGGCTCCATCGGCGAGAATGTCTCGATTTTGACGACCGCCGGTGTCTTCTCGTTCAGTGATGTCGATGGCGGCGATGGGCACACGCTTTCGATTGACGAAGGGGGGGATGGTTATCTTGGTGCACTGACGGCTTCGGTGACCAACGTCGCGGCCGACGATGGCCGAGGGCAGATCACCTGGAGCTTCAGCATCAGCGATGCCGATATTGATGCAATGGCCGCCGGCGAAAGACTGGTGCAGGCCTATACGATCACGATTGACGACGGCAACGGCGGCACGATTACCCAGGTGGTGACAGTCCGCATCTTCGGCACCAATGATGCACCGGTCATCACCAGTGGGGCCGGCAGCGGCGATGTGACAGAACTGGCCGATGACGCGGCGCTCTTGGGCAGCGCGATTTTGACCGCCACCGGGAACCTGAATTTCGAAGATGTCGATCTGAGCGACGGCCATACGGTCAGCGTGACCGAGAACAGCGGCGGATTCCGCGGCACCTTGACAGCTATCGTCAGCGATCCGTCGCAAGGCGATGGCAGCGGTTCGATCAGCTGGACCTTCAACGTCGACGATGCCGATCTGGAAGACCTGGCAGCCGGTGAGTTCCTTACCCAGACCTATACGATTACCGTAATCGACCCGAACGGCGCGACAGATACGCAACAGGTCACCATTACCCTCAACGGTGCCAACGATGCACCGGAGATCGAAAGCGGCACTGACACGGGCGCGGTGAGCGAAATCGCCGATGGCGGGCCCGGCGAAAACACTCAGGATCTGATCGCGCAGGGTTCGCTTGATTTTGGAGATGTCGACCTGAGCGACGGCCACACCGTGGACGCGACCCCGGATGGGGCGGGTTATCGAGGCACGCTCACAGCATCTGTCAGCGATACCTCGCAAGGCGACGGAACCGGCAGTATCGCTTGGACATTCACCGTCAATGATGGCGATCTGGACGATCTGGCGGCCGGTGAGACCCTGGTCCAGACCTACACGGTCACCGTGATCGATCCGAATGGTGCGACAGACACTCAACTGGTCACCATCACGATTGTCGGCGTCAATGATGCGCCGGCCTTCACCGGCGGACCGGGCATTGGATCTGTCACTGAAATCGGCGATGGCGATGCCGGCGAAAATGTAATGGTTCTGACAACCGATGGCACCATCGCGTTTGGCGATGTCGATCTGGCGGACGGCCATACCGTATCCGTCTCACCTGCCGGTGCGGAGTACTTGGGTAGCCTGACCGCCTCGGTTTCCGATGCATCTCAAGGCGACGGCAGCGGCCTCATCGCCTGGTCGTTCCAGGTGGGTGATGGCGAGCTGGACTATTTGTCGGCCACGGACACATTGGTGCAGGTCTACACAATCGAAGTCGATGACGGGAACGGCGGCACAGACACTGAGACCGTTACCATAACCATCCAGGGTACAAACGATGACCCGGTGATTACCGCCGCGGATACCAGCGGCGCGGTCCAGGAACTGCCCGACGGTGCAGCAGATGAGAATACTCTGGTGTTGTCGGCAAATGGCACCATTGTCTTTGACGATGTCGATGCCAACGATACCCACACTGTCGATGTCTCAGTGATCGGTTCGGCGCCGCGCGGCAGCCTTACCGCGGTCGTCTCCGGAACCAGCGTCTTATGGACCTATACGGTCAGTGATGGCGAACTTGACGATCTTGCCGAGGGCGATACGGTCATTCAAAGTTACCTGATCACGATTGACGATGGTCAGGGCGGCACCGACAGCCAGATCGTTGATATAACACTCACCGGCACCAATGACGTTGCGATCATCACCGGCACCAGCACGGGAATGGTTATCGAGGATGACGCGATCGACACGATCGGTGGCCTGCTTGACGTTGTCGACCCGGATATTCGGCAGGACGGTACGGTGGAAGCCGCCTTCGTGGCTGCCGTTATCTTGGGCACCTACGGAACACTGACGATCGACGCAGACGGCGTGTGGTCCTATACACTCGACAACAGCCTGGAGACCACGGACGGGCTGGTGTTTGGCGATCAGGTAACCGACAGCTTTACGGTTTCGACGATCGACGGCACCACCCAGATCATCAATATTGCAGTCACCGGCGTTGGTTATGATTTCGAGTTTTCCGAGTTTGGTGGCCACAGCGGCAGTTCGGCGTTCAAGTCGATTGATGCTGGCACGATCGACACGGTGGAGATCGATCTGCTGATCACCCCAATGCCGCTCACCGTCACCAGCGGTGGAAAGGAGGTGGCGAACAAGGTCAACGCAACCCAGACCGACCTGGGTGTCGGGGTTGCACAAGATATCGCCTTTGATGAAGGATTGGTGTTCGAATTCATCACCGAAGCCGAATCATCGAACCAGGACAATCTGGCCAGTCTGGAATATGTGTCCCATATCTCGCTGGTGCTGTTCCAGGCGGAAATCAGCCAGGTACAGGGCAGCCAGGACGCGACGGCCTCAATACTGCTGCGAATCGTCAACGCTGACGACGACAAAAACTTCGACACCATGGACGATGACGGCGATATCATCATCCCCCTCAGCGCAAGCGACGTTACCGTGACAGTAGCCGACGGCAACGACGGCAATTATGAGATCATTCAAGTGGACGATACGGTCGTGATAACCGGTCTGCAGGAGGGCGACAGCTTCACCATCAATTCGTCGACCACGTTCAATCGGGTCGAAGTTGAGAATATTTCGGAAATCTATGGTGGCAGTAACTTCGAACTCGGCGTGCTGGCTTTCAACATGCCTGAAGAACTCATGCTTGAAGGTGACGGAACGTCGGCACCGCTCATCGGCGCGGACTCCAACGACACCCTGAACAGCGGACCCGGCCAGCAGGAGTTGACCGGTGGCGCGGGTATCGATGTGTTTGTGTTCGACGCCAGTGCATCAACGGGCGCATTGGCGGACATCATCATTGACTACGAAGCCGATATCGACGTGATTGACCTGACCGGATTGTTCGATCTGGCTGCCGGGGACTTCACCGAAGCGGCCGTGGAAGAATATGTCCGCTACCTTTCTGGCAACGACAATGATGCCGGCACTGATCCGTCCGGTTCGACCGGCGATCTCTACATTGACGCCGATGGCGATGCGAATGGCGAGAACTTCGTACTGCTGGCGCATTCGAATACTCAAACAGACAGCCTCATCTTGAAGGTCGATGACGGCACCGATATCGGATACGTAACGATCGTCTAAAGCGGATTGCTGTTAGACGGCTCCAGCCGGTTCACATCAAGCGCAAAGCGCTTTAGGGTCCGTGCTCAATAAATCCTAGACAGCAATGACGTACGTTATTTATCGGTCGCCACGTAGACGCCGTCCCAATTGGCCGGCGGCGCATTGTTCTGGAATTGTTTAATACGGTCGCGGTAAAGCGCATACAGTCCGGTCATGTCTACGCCAGGCGGCAAGTCTTTTTCAGCTTCGGTCAGGGCAAACGATGCATCGGCCCAATCCATCGCCCGGTAACCGTTGATCGCCTTTTGATGAACCTTGAGAAACGCCTTGAAGGTGTCCGAGGCGGCCAGTTGCGGGCCGCCAAGCAGGGCGAATATTCGCTGGGGAATCTGCTTGCCAACGACACGGATCATGTCAACTTCGATAAAGGCGTGGTTGGGCGCCAGGCGTACGGTGTCCTCGCCGACAAGCACCGTTAAACGGTATTGCTTGGTCAGTCCTTCGATCCGGGAGGCCAGGTTGACGGCATCACCGAGGGCAGAATAATTGAACCTGCGGGTCGAGCCCAGATTGCCCACAAGACATGTGCCGGTGTTGATGCCGATGCCTGCGCGCAGCGCAATGAATTCGCGGCCGGCCTCCCTGGCTTCTGCTTCCAGGTGCATGTTGAGGTCCTGCAGTTCCTTCAGCATTTTGAGCGCAGCATCGCAGGCGTTGCCGGCATGGTCCTCATCGTCCAGCGGTGCATTCCAGAACGCCATGATGGCGTCGCCCATGTACTTGTCGATGGTGCCCTTGCCTTCCATTATCACGTCCGACAGGGGTGTGAGGAAACGGTTCATCAGCGCAGTCAGGCCCTGCGGGTCGTTGCGATAGGTCTCTGAGATCGCCGTGAATTGGCGGACGTCGGAAAACATGACCGTGATTTCACGGGTCTCCCCACCCAGCACCAGCATGTCCGGGTCCTGGGTCAATTGCTGAACAAGGGCCGGTGAGAGATATTGGCCAAATGCGCCGCGAATGGTGTTTCGCTGCAGCTCTTCACGAAAATAGTTCACGAACGTGAGCACAAAGAAAATGAACAGACTCGATGCCAGCGGCATGACAACATCGATCAGCAACCGTTCCCTGTCGAACATGAGCCATGAACCGGCCAGCATCACCACCGACAAAGCCGCCCCCGTCACCAGGACGCGCAGGGCGCCGAGCATGGGCACCAGCACAACAATGGCCAGGCCAACGAAGGCGATCAGCGCCAGTTCGACAGGCTTGGCCCAACTGGGCCGCAGCAAGATCGAGTTGGTCAGTATAGTTTCGATCAGTTGGGCATGTATTTCAACGCCGGGCACGGCGGCATCGACCGGTGTGGCCTTAAGATCGTGCAAGCCGACGGCGGAGGTGCCAACGATGGCTATGCGATTTGCCAGGCTGCCTGCCGGCAGTTCATCTTCAAGAATCGACTTCACCGAGACGAACCGGCGGGGATCGCTTTTGGAATAGTACACCCAGATCTGCCCATTGTGATCCGTCGGGACTTGTGAATTGCCCAGGCCGATGCTCTGGAGACCGATCTCATCGCGCCGCAGCAGAATCGTCTTTTCTCCCGTCGCGATACGTAGCAGTTCAATAGAAAGCGCCGGCAAAGTCTTGCCCTTGGCTTTGAGGACCGCCGGCACCCGGCGTACAACACCGTCCTGCTCCGGTCTTATCGAAACGGCCCCGCGGCCGGCGGCCTGACTTTCAAGCTCCTCAACGTTTTCGATCAGTCCCGGAAACTGCAGAAGATTGCCATAGGGGCTGCCACCGATATAGGCGAAGGTCGCGTCCGACGGCCATTTGCCAGCTTCTCCGCCGATATCGATGTGATAGCCGGACTGGCCGAGCACCACCCTGCCGCGCCCGATTGCCTGACCGAACACCTCATCATTCGAAGGCAGTTTCTTCAACTCTTCGCGCATCGAGCCGGTCAGACCGGCCATATTTTCAGACAGCGAGGCCGGCGACATCCGGTCCGGTTCGGGGAACAAGATATCGAACCCGACAACCGGGGCGCCAAGTGCGTGCAGCTTGTCGACGAGATCAGCCAGACGTGTCCGCGGCCATGGAAACTGGCCGTATTTGGCAAGGCTCTGTTCGTCAATATCAATGATTACAACAGGCGTGACGGTGATCTCGCGGGGCTTGGCGATCTGATAGAAATCGAGCGTCTTCAGCCGCAGCACCTGAATGGGCAATGGATCCAGGTGACGCAACATTACGAAACCGAACACCAGCAGCAGCGTCAGCAACCGGCCAAGGCCGATCGAAAGAATGCGGTCGGCTATTGCCTGAATTACCCGGAGCATCTGCTTGTTACTTGCTGCTAATTAGGGTCAGGCCTTGCGCTGACGGTGCAAGGCCTGGTCTGATTGCGATTGCCTCGCTATTTACCAGCGAGCCAATCCTTATAGCGCGCATGTTGTGCTTTGAGGTACTCGGTTGGCTGAATGCCCCACTTGCGTTCCAGCTCAATCAACCGGCCCGACTGGTGCATGTTGAAGGTAATCCCGGACATGAACTGGCCGAAAACGCAATTCTTCTCGGCAATCGGCACGGCAAGTCCCCAGGGGTTGTCGTCTTCCGATGTTAACGGCATCTCAAACTCAGAATAATTGCCTGATGACAGATCCGACATGATCGATGAATCATCATAGACCCAGGCTACGCATTTTCTGTCGCGTAGCGCCTGTTTGGCTTCGGCATTGCCAGTGAAGGCAACAATCTTGGCACCATAGCGTTCTGAGACGATCTTGTTGTAGAAGGCGCCCTGCTTGCCGCAGACGGATTTGTCGCGCAGGTCTTCCCACTTCGTCAAACCCAATGCCTTTGGCGCCATGACGTTGGTGCCGGAGGTGTAGTAGTTCGGCTGGGTGATGCCGACGATCTTGCGACGGTCGGGGCGGTCAGACATCGTGGCGATGAACATGTCGACCTTGCCCTGCTCGAGGAACTGCATGCGGTTCGAAGACTGGACGGCGACCAGTTCAAGTTCAACCCCCATGGCATCGGCAACATCGCGGGCGATGTCGATTTCCATACCAACGATACCACCGCCCTCATTGCGGAAGCCCCAGGGTTTATAGTCGGCCTTGACGCCGACAACGATCTTGCCGCGCTGCATGATCTTATTCCAGACATCGTTGGTGCATTTGGCGGCATCGGCCGAAGCAGCGGCAAATGTCAGCGCAGCAGCAGCAGCACCAGTGGCCAGAAGTTTCTTGAGCATCGTGTTTTCCTCCCATACGATTTATCCTTTAGCCGTGAACTGTAAGCGAGCTTGGCTGCGGCCTTCAACCTAAACTTTGCGCAAGGGTTTTTCGATGACATCGGAACTGAGACAAGCCGCCGACCGGTTTCTGGTGCGGTATGGCGGGGACCGGTTTGAGCAACTGTTCACGCGGGCAAGTGGCAGCGTCGTTTACGACGATACCGGGCGTGAGATACTCGATTTCACATCTGGCCAGATGTGCGCCACCATCGGGCACAACCACCCTGAAATCGTCAAGGCAATCCAGCTTGCCGGCGACACCGCGCTGCACATGTTCTCCGGCATGGTGCCAACTGTCGTGGCCGAGCTCGGCCAGGTCCTGGCCAATGACTGGTTGCCGGCCCCATTGCAGAAATCGCTGTTCGTCAACACCGGCTCTGAGGCCAATGAAGCGGCACTGCGCATGGCCAAGATGTACACCGGCGGCTATGAAGTGCTGGCGATGGGCGGGTCCTGGCACGGGGTAACCGGCGGTTCGGCATCTGCAACCTTTGCCAGCGACCGCAAGGGGTATGGACCAAGCCTGCCGGGCCTTTACATGATGCCTGAGCCAAACAACTACCGGCCGCTGGTTGATGGGGCATCTCCCGAAGACAACGCCCGGATGTGCCTCGAAATCGGGCTGAAGATGTTTGACGACCAGTCGCGCGGCGCACCGGCAGCCGTCATCCTTGAACCTATCCTGAGCGCCGGCGGTGTGCTTGTGCCGCCAAAGTCGTTCATGGAAGGCCTGCGCAAGGCAGCGGACGAACGCGGCATGGTGCTGATCTTCGATGAAGCGCAGACCGCCTTCGGGCGCATCGGTGAGAAATTCGGTGCAGGCTATTTCGGCGTCACACCGGACATCATGAGCCTGTCAAAGACGCTTGGCGGCGGCCTGCCACTGGCTGCAACGGTGACCAGTGATGCGATCGAGCAGAACATCCACGAAAAGGGCTTTACGTTCTACACCAGCCATGTCGCCGACCCGCTGCCGGCGCAGGCCGGGCTGGCGGTGCTCCGGACCATTGTTCAGGACGACCTCATTGCCCGGGCCCGGGAGATGGGCGATTACCTGAGTGCACAGCTGGAAGCCCTACAGCAAAGACATGAAGTGATCGGCGATGTTCGCGGCGCCGGTCTGCTGATCGGTGTTGAACTGGTTGAAGACCGCCACACCAAGGTGGCGCATCACGCGCTCGGTGCGGCAACCACGACGCGGTGTTTTGAGCTCGGCCTGTCGATGAACATCCGCCGGCGTCCCGAGCGCGGCGCGGTCTGGCGGATAGCACCGCCGTTGACAGTGTCACGCGATGAAGTCGACCGGGCAGTCGCAATTCTCGATCAGGCGCTCAGCGAGTGTCAGGACGAGATGGCAAAGCCCAGCTAATTAGCCTGTCGCCGCCTTCAGTGCGACGTCCAGTTTGTCGCTCATCTCTTCGATCTGTTCAGGCTCGACGATGAAGGGCGGCGCGAGCAGAACGTGATCGCCGCGCTGGCCATCGAGGGTGCCGCCGGCTGGATAACAGATCAGACCGGCCTCGAACGCCGCCTTCTTGAATTTCGCATGGACAGTGAGAACCGTATCGAACGGGGTCTTGGTTTCGCGGTCCTCGACAATCTCCAAAGCCCGGAACAGGCCGCGGCCGCGGATGTCGCCAATGAAGGGATGCTGTCCGAAGCGTTCATGCAGGACATCGTTCAGCACCTCGCCCATCTCCTGAACGCGCCCGATCAGGCCGCGCTCCAGAATGGCCGAGACCACGGCGTGGCCGGCGGCAACGGCGGCGGGATGCCCGATGTAGGTGTGGCCGTGCTGGAACAGACCGGATCCGGCTTCGACCGCCTCATAAATCTCGCGCGAGCACAGCATGGCGCCGATCGGCTGATAACCGCCACCAAGGCCCTTGGCAATGGTGACGATGTCGGGCGCGATATCTTCCTGTTCGACGGCAAACAGGCTCCCGGTTCGGCCCATGCCGCACATGACCTCATCGAGGATCAGCAGGATGCCGTATTTGTCGCAGATCTCGCGGATGCGCCGGTAATAGCCGGCCGCTGCCGGCACGGCGCCGATGGTGGCGCCGACCACCGGTTCGGCGAAAAACGCCATGACGGTTTCGGGGCCAAGCCGTTCGATCTCGGCTTCCAGCGCGTTGGCGGCGCGCACGGCATATTCTTGCTCGGTCTCGTCATCGCGCTGATGGCGATAGACAAAGCACGGATCGATATGGCTGACATCGGTCAGGAGCGGTTCATAGGGCTTGCGGCGCCAGACATTGCCGCCGGCCGACAGGGTCGCCAGCGTATTGCCGTGATAGCTTTGCTGGCGGGCAATCAGCTTGTAACGCTCGGGTTGGCCGATTTCGATGAAATACTGCCGGGCAAGCTTGATCGCCGCTTCATTGGCCTCAGAGCCGCCGGAGACGAAATAGACCCGGTCGATCGGCTCAGGGGCATTTGCAATCAGTAGATCCGCCAGCGCCTCGGCCGGCTCGGAGGTGAAAAACCCGGTGTGGGCAAAGGCAATCGTGTCGAGCTGCTGCTTGATGGCCTCGGTGACGTCACGGTCGCCATGGCCAAGGCATGAGACGGCCGCACCGCCCGAACCATCGAGATAGCGTTTGCCATCGGCATCGATCAGATAGCAGCCCTCACCGCTGGCAACGGTAGGTGGCAGGTTTCTGGTATGTCGCGGGAAGACGTGGTTCATCGGGTCAGGTCCGGTTGTGGGTCGCGCAAGATTGTTACACTTACTTGCAAGGCTGTCCATTGACGATCCGTGCTATTTCAAAGGCCGCCCGCGTGGGCTATCACAGAATGTAGTCTCCAGGAGAACAGCAGATGCATGAGCCGGCAATCGGCATTGAACAAATCGAGGCGGCGCGGCAGCGTATCGAGGGGCGTTTGAGGCGAACGCCCGTCGTCGTGTCGCCGTCGCTCAGCGATATTGCCGGGCATCCGGTGCACCTGAAGCTGGAGCATCATCAGATCACCGGCAGCTTCAAGCTGCGCGGGGCGACCAATGCGGTGCTGAGCCTGTCAGATTCGCAAAAAAAGAACGGCGTCGTTGGTGTATCGACCGGCAATCACGGGCGCGGTTTGGCTTACGCGGCGCGCGAGGCCGGTGTCAAATGCATTATCTGCATGTCTTCGCTGGTGCCGCAAAACAAGATCGACGGCATCAAGGCGCAAGGAGCCGATGTGCGCATCATCGGCACCAGCCAGGACGATGCCCAGATCGAGGTTGACCGGCTGGTCAGCGAAGACGGCATGACCATGCTGCCGCCATTCGATCATCCCGACATCATCGCCGGCCAGGGCACGCTCGGGCTGGAGCTGGTCGAGCAGGTCCGCGAGGCTGAAACTGCCATCATTCAGGTATCGGGCGGCGGCCTCATCTCAGGCGCTGCCGCCGCCCTAAAAGCCCGCAACCCGGCTATACGGGTAATCGGGGTTTCCATGGAGCGCGGCGCGGCGATGTATCAATGCATCAAGGCCGGCAAGCCGGTCCATGTCGAGGAACTGTCGACGCTGGCCGATTCACTCGGCGGCGGTATCGGCCTCGACAACGAGTATACCTTTGCCATGGTGCGAGACCTGGTCGATGAGATCGTGCTGGTCAGCGAGACCGAGATTGCAGCGGCGATCCGGCATGGCTACTGGCTCGAACGCCAGATTATCGAGGGCTCCGGCGCGGTCGGCATCGCTGCCATCATGTCCGGCAAGGTCAAGCCGGCGGGGCCGTCGATCGTGCTGCTGAGCGGCGGCAACATCGACATGAAACTGCACCACCGGATCATTTCCGGTGAAGATGTCGATGTGACGGGAGACTGAATATGCCAACTATTACGCTACTTACCGAGCGCGACCTGCGCGAGGCCGTCCAATTGGACACAGATATCGTCGACTGCATCGATGCCGCGTTCGCCACGCTCGCCGGTGGCAAGGTGGTCATGCCGCCGATCCTGTCGATGGGCATCCATGAATGCAACGGCGAGGTCGATGTGAAGACCGCCTATGTGCCCGGCACCGACAGTTTCGCAATCAAGATCTCGCCGGGTTTCTTCGACAACCCCAAGATCGGGCTGCCGACGACCAGCGGCCTGATGATCCTGTTTTCAGCCCACACCGGCACCCTGGAAGCTTTGCTGCTCGACAATGGCTATCTGACCGATGTGCGCACGGCCGCGGCCGGCGCGGTCGCGGCCCGGCACCTGGCGCGCGCCGATGCATCAACGGCGGCGATCCTGGGCGCCGGCATGCAGGCAAAGCTGCAACTCGAAGCGCTAACCCTGGTGCGCCCGATTACCGCGGCGCGGATCTGGGCGCGCGATGCCGGCAAGGCCGAGGCGGCAGCAGGCGAGCTGACCGGCAAACTGGGCCTGCCGGTAACGGTCAGCGCATCGGTAACCGAGGCCATCACCGGCGCCGATGCGATCGTCACGGCAACGCCGGCCAACGAGCCACTGATCCTGCCCGGCATGCTCCAGCCCGGCCAGCATGTCACCGCCATGGGTTCGGACCAGGAACACAAGAACGAGATCGCCGCCGAAGTGATCGGGTCTTGCGACCTTTATGTGCCCGACCGGCATTCGCAGACCGAAAAACTCGGCGAGTTGCACCATGCGATCGAGCGGAATGCGGTCAGCGCATCGGCGATGTTCCCGGAGCTGGGCGATGTTATCGCCGGCAAGCATCCCGGCCGAACCTCGCCGGACCAGATCACCATTGCCGATCTGACCGGCACCGGCCTGCAGGACACAGCGATCGCAACACTGGCCCACCAGCGCTGCACGGCGGCCGGTGCGGGCACGTCGTTTGAAAGTTAGGGTCGGGACCCAAGGGAGTAAACCGTTGGACGGATTGTTAAACATCATCATCACCGCCTTAATCGCCGGCGGCGCCGGCGTGTGGTTCGGTTATGGGCGCGGATGCGTCGTCGGCGTTGAATCGGTGCTTTTGGGCTATGAGACCGTGATCCTTGAACATTCCCAGAAGAAACGGCTGCGTCACCTGAAGGTGCCCGATGAGAACGGCCTGCAACTCGGCCGCTCGCTTGGCGAAAAGTACCGCGATGTGATCTCAGGTGTACAAGAGGTTAGACATTAACGTACTGTAGATTAGATCACCCCTAGACTGTGCACGAGACCCTTTAAACAACCGGTCTTTTGCACATGTTGTTCTTCAAATCCGGGAAATCTCTGCTCGACCGAGATGATGAAGAGTGGCAACTGGCGTGCTGGCCGTGGTTGCTGGACAACGTCGTTGCGATCGATGCAGTCCGGGATTGTCCGCTGATTGTGCCGAACAGCACATATTTTCCCGGCACCAAGGCTGAGGGCAAGGAGCGGGCCGAGCATGTTTTCCGGTGTGTGGCAGACCTCATCGGCGTTGCCGACTGGCCGTTTGATCTGGTCGAACAGAATGCCCGGGTCGACCCGCTCGTCAGCCCGACAATGATCGTTCAAAACGCACCAGGATCACCGGCGGGAACTTTTCAGCTAACGTCCGATTACCGGCTGCAGGTAACCTACAGCCCGGAGCTGGTCGATGATCCCGGCCAGCTGATCGCAACATTCGTTCACGAGATCTGCCATGCGCCGATGCTGACAATTGACCGTTCGGATCCGGCAAACGAGCCGCCCAGCGGCTGGGAATGTGAAGAGTTTGCGACCGATCTGCTGGTGACCTTGCTGGGCTTTGGAATATTCGGCGCCAACGCCGCCTTTCAGTTTGACCAATATTCGGACCCGGCAACCGGCATGGGCGGATGGTCGACCCGGCGCAGCGGGTATCTGACGAAGGTGGAATGGGCGTTTGCCCTGGCGGTCTACTTCAAGATCACCGGCAAACCGTTCGATGAGGCGAACCGCTGGCTCAAACCCGGCCTGTTCAAACAGCTAAAGAAATGCACGGCCCATCTGGACAAGAATGAAACGCTGTTGGCCTGGGCCTGAACGGCGCTTGCCGATTGCCTGAGCTTGCCTACCTGCTGCTGATGTTTTGCAACGTTGGCGCTCTCTGGAGTGACAAAGTCCTCAATCTGGCTTCGTTTCAATTCAATTCCATTCGGAACCAAAACACCGTTCTTGATCTGAATGCGATCGCCGGGGCCGGCGCATTGCGATTTCGGGTTCCGGGGCCGGCTGACCGGTCATGGCTACCTGCGCTGTTTGAAAAACTCCACCAGGAGCGCCTTGGCTCTGGCCTCACCGATGCCACCATAGACTTCCGGGGCATGGTGGCAAGAGGCATCGTTGAACAGGCACGGGCCGCTTTCGATGGCACCCATCTTGGCATCAAGAGCGCCGAAATAGACCCGGCGCAGGCGGGCAAAGGAAATCGCAGTGGCGCACATGCCGCACGGCTCGAGCGTTACATAGAGATCGCAATCAACCAGACGGGACGATTGCAGCACCATGCAGGCCTTGCGGATGGCCAGCAGCTCGGCATGGGCGGTCGGATCGCTGAGCTCGATGGTGCGGTTGCCGGCCGATGAGATGATGGCGCCGCCCGAACCGGTGATGACGGCGCCGACCGGCACCTCGCCGCGATCGGCTGCCGCCTCGGCTTCGCGAAATGCAAGTTCCATCGGATCGGGTGACACGCGATGTTTGCTGCGCCCAGATTTCAGACTCAACAGTCTTACTCCGCGGTCAATTAGAGGTCATAACTGCAAATTGAATGACACGATTGTACAGGAATGAAAAGACATGACGGACCGTCTCATTAACAAGGTTGCACTGATCACCGGCGGGGCATCGGGATTTGGTGCCGGCATCGCGGACTGTTTTGTGCGCGAAGGGGCCAGGGTGATGATCGCCGACCGGGACGCAAGCGCCGGCAAGGCAAAGGCGGATGCACTGACTCAGGCTGGACATGAGGCAGCGTTTGTAGAGACCGATGTAGCCGATGTGGCAAGCGTCAAGAACGCTGTTGCGACCTGTGTCGAGGCCTTAGGACGCATGGACACGATGGTTGCCAATGCCGGCATTGGCCAGCGCCCGTGCCCGGTTGAAGAGCTCAGCGATGATGAGCTGACCCGCCAGTTCGATATCAACGTCAAAGGCGTGATCTGGTGTTGCAAGGAAGCGGTCAGCCAGTTTCGCGTGCAAGGCAGTGGCAACATCGTGGCGACGGCATCAGGGATCGCGCTGACACCGCGCCCGAAACTGCTTGCCTATGGCGCAGCGAAGGGGGCTGTGGTGACATTCTGCAAGGGCCTGGCGCTGGAGCTGGCAAGTGAAGGTATCCGGGTCAATGCCCTGTGCCCGGCGGTCGGCGACACGCCGATGATTGCCGAATTCATGGGCGGTGAGCTCAGCGATGCGGGCAAGGCGCAGTTTCGCGACGCACTGCCGATGGGCCGGCTGATCACGCCGCGCGATGTCGGCGAGGCGGCGGTGTTTCTGGCGTCTGACAGCGAAGCGGGCACGATTACCGGGGCAGCATTTGCGGTCGATGCTGGACGGTGCGTGTGAACCGGTCTATCTGAAGCCATGTATGATCCCCTGAAACAACCGGACAGCGAAAAGGGCGAGCGCATCGCCAAGGTAATTGCGCGGGCCGGCCTTTGTTCGCGGCGCGATGCCGAACGCTGGATCGAGGCCGGGCGGGTCAAGGTCAACGGCAAATTGCTGACCTCCCCGGCACTGACGGTGACGGCCGGCGACCAGATCGAGGTCGACGACAAACCGCTGCCGGAAAAGGACACCCAGCGGCTGTGGCGCTATCACAAGCCGGCCGGACTGGTGGTCAGCCACCGAGATGAAAAGGGCCGCAAGTCAGTGTTCGATGCCCTGAGCGACCAGCTGCCGCGGGTGGTTTCGGTCGGCCGGCTGGATATCAACACCGAAGGGCTGTTGCTGCTCACCAATGACGGTGAACTGGCGCGTCTGCTTGAGTTGCCGGCAACCGGCTGGGTACGGCGCTACCGGGTGCGGGCGCATGGCTCGGTGACGCCGGAACAGCTGGCGAAACTGCAGAATGGCGTTACCGTTGACGGCATCCGCTATGGGCCGATCACCGCCAAGCTCGACAAGGTGCAGGGCCGCAACTGCTGGCTGACGTTGGCGCTGCGCGAAGGCAAGAACCGTGAGATCAAGCAGGTGTGCGAGCATATCGGTTTGCAGGTCAACCGGCTGATCCGGACTTCGTTCGGCCCGTTTCAGCTTGGCGATCTCAAGAGCGGTGTGGTTGAGGAAGTCGGCCAGCAGGTGCTGCGCGAGCAACTGGGCCGCGGTAAGGACCGCCAGAAAGCAAAACCTAAAAAGAAGACCCATGCGGATCGTCGGCGGAAAAAATAAGGGGACCCAGATCTTTGCACCGGACAGCCGGCTAACGCGACCGACATCAGACCGGGTGCGCGAGGCGGTGTTCAATATCCTGGGCCACGGCGTGGATGGATTTTCGCTTGAGGGCGCACGGGTGCTCGATCTGTTCGCGGGCACCGGCGCG
>JABDJG010000308.1 GCA_013002595.1 Hyphomicrobiales bacterium
ATTCATGGACGCCGCCCGGTTTGCGGAGGACCTGTCAAACCAGGACGGTATCCTGATCAAACTCGCCACTGTCTTCGAAGCCCCCATCGCCAAGGATTACTTCCAGCGGGTCGCGCCCTACGTAGGAGAAGGCACCAACCTGATTGGCCTGATGGTCGCGCCACAATCGATGGACGGCTTCCTGACTTTTCTTGGCCGTAAGCCGGAAGCGACTCTCATCTACCGCAACGACAATCACAACTGGGCCCGAACGCCCGGCCCCGTCTTTGAATACGGCTGGAACCATACGACGCTTCGCGCCCTGAAAGTCGACCCCAGCATCACCTATTTGCAAGTCCGTTACGGCTTCCCTGACCACCTGGATAAAGTCGCCAAAATCCGGGAGATCTTCGGCGATGAGGTGCCTCAGCATCTTGAAGTCATGCGCGACAACGGCAAGGTGATATTCGCTGGCCTGTCCCTGGTCCGCTTCACCACCGAAGACCGGCTCGATGATATCATCCGCATCCATGAAGACCTTGGCTGTATGATCTTCAACCCGCACCGCTATACGCTGGAAGAAGCAGGCCGTCAGACGGCTGATCAGCGCCAGCTCGATTTCAAGCGCGAGGCCGACCCCAAGGGCCTGCTCAACCCTGGCAAGATGATCACCTGGGACGATCCCGATTTCGACTACAAGCAGATCTACGCCTATCCCAAGATGCTCAAGGCCGGTTGAATGAAGGCGCTTGTCGTTTATGCCCATCCTGACCCGCAAAGCTATTGTGCAGCATTGCATGACGCCGTGCTCGAGGAACTCAACGGCAAAGGCTGGGACATAGATGATTGTGACCTGAACGCGGAAGGGTTTTCTCCCGTTTTGACCACTGACGAGCGGCGCAATTATCACAATGAGGCCATCAATACCTTGCCCGTACAAGGCTATGTCGAGCGCCTGCGCCAGGCAGATGCACTGGTTCTTGTTTTCCCGGTGTGGAATTTTGGCTATCCGGCAATCTTGAAAGGTTTCTTTGATCGGGTATTCTTGCCCGGCGTCTCGTTCAACCTGGTTGATGGCAAGGTCAAGGCTAACCTGCTCAACATCAAGGCACTGGCGGCTGTTACGACTTATGGCGGCAATCGTTTGAGGGCTTTCATGGCCGGCGACCCGCCACGCAAGAGCATCACCCGGTCAGTGCGATATGTGATGAGCCCGGCAGTGCGGATCAAGTATCTGGCGCTTTACGATATGAACCGGGCGAACGACCGGAAACGGGCAGCATTCCTTGCTCGTGTGCGTCATGAAATGAAGAGTTTTGCATGAAAGCACTGGTAGTCTTTTGCCACCCCAATCCCGCCAGCTTCAACGCCGCGGTTCTCAAAACAGTTGTCTCCACGCTGGAACAGGCAAAGGCCGATGTTCAGGTCATCGATCTGTACCGTGATGGATTTGATCCGGCTTTGTGCCTGAAGGACTGGCAGAGGTACGAGGACTGTTCGTGTAACACCAATGGCATTGAACCCCATGTTGCCGCTTTGCGCTGGTGCGACACGTTATTGTTCGTCTACCCAACCTGGTGGTACGGCTTGCCGGCAGTTCTCAAAGGCTGGTGCGATCGCGTGCTGGTGCCTGGCGTTGCCTTCGAAATGCCGACAGGCAACGATATCGAACCAAGCCTCGGCCATATAAAGAGACTGGGCGTTTTCACGACCTGCGGTGCATCGCGCTGGCTGACATTTTTCATCGGTGCGCCAGGCCGCCGGACCATCCTGCGCGGCATTCGCCTGTTGTGTGCCCGGCGCTGCAGGACGGCTTTCCTTGCCCACTACCTGATGGATGCGTCCACCGCCCAATCCCGAAGCCGTCACCTTGATCGCGTCGCGCGCAAACTGCAGCGCCTGATTGGCGCACCCAGGCACATCCAGGCGCAAGATGGCCTCGAAGACCAAAGCCATTCGCCAACACCACCCATTCGCTAGAGCGCGATCGTCATTGATTGAATAAATCAAAGACGTGAATCGCCCTCTAATATATTGACGACGATCAGGTTTATCGTTTTTGATCGTTTCAATCAAAAACGATACTGATCTAGAGGTTCCAATCACATGACCCGCAGGTTCCACTGGGCAGACTACAAGACCACCGAATACGAGACGATTGACCCGCAAAGGACCATCGCTGTCCTGCCGACCGCCGCCATCGAGCAGCACGGCCCCCATTTGCCCGTCGGTGTCGATACGATGATCAACCAGGGTATGCTTGACACGCTGTGCGCCCGGGTGCCCGACGATCTTGATATTCGCCTCCTGCCAATCCAGGCTGTCGGCAAGTCAAACGAGCATGTTCACGCGCCTGGAACGCTCACCTTGCCGGCCGAAGTCACCATCCAGATGTGGATCGAGATTGGCCTGTCGGTTGCGCGCGCCGGTGTGCGCAAGATGGCGATCATGAATTCGCACGGCGGCAATCTGGACATCATTTCCATCGTTTCGCGCGAGTTGCGGGTCCGCGCTAACATGCTGGCCGGCAAGTGCCAGTGGGGCGCCTTCGGCCACCCGGAAGGCATGTACCCGGCCGATGAGCTGAAATTCGGCATCCACGGCGGCGATGTCGAAACTTCCCTCATGCTGCACTTCCGGCCAGAGTTGGTCGATATGGCAAAGGCCAAGAACTTTCGCTCATCGGCCCAGGACCTGCCCGAAGATGCCCGCCTCAGGCCGACCGGCCCAACCTCCTATGGATGGATCGCCTCGGACCTTAACCCGGACGGTACCGTTGGCAACGCCAGCGCCGCAACGGCTGAAAAGGGCCGCCTGACCGCCGAGCACCAGGCAGATGGCGCCATCAGGTTCCTGCGCGACATTGCAGATACCGATATCACTCTGTTTGATTGAGATTGGCCAGCTTTCCGGGGTTCTCCAGCTCACGGAGCAGTTTCAGCTTGATGGCTGTGCCGAAATCCTCATAGGAATTTGCCTCGACCACGAAAGAGCCTTCGCCGACAATCACGTTCTTGCGGAAATAGTTGGCCAGGAACCCTTTTGCGTCGATTGCCAGTCCGTTGACCGTGACGCGGTGCCTGAGCGCGATCCCTTGCGCATATGACGGCGCCGACCCGGCATTGTAACGATCGTCTGCAGAAACATCGATGATCTGCCTGTCACTGGCAAATCCGTTGTTCTTGAACAATCCGACCGAGTAGATGACGGCATCACCAATGGCGGTTGCCGAGCCTTCAATGCGGCCGGAGTTGTGCAAGATTGCACTTGCAAAATTGCGTGCACTCTCGGCGCTTGCAACATGAGTCCACTTGACCGCCTGCACCTGATTGCGGTGCGAACTCCATTTCACGTAGGTCACCGCAATCCCGTCAGGGCCCAGTGCCTTGATCGCTGCGATGATGTCCGGGTCGGCGAAGGCCTTGGCGTAGCCTGAGACCTGCAAGCCAAATTCGGCATCGCTCACGCTGGTGGACGAGTCGACCGCCAGAACAAGTTCAAGTGAAACCCGTGTCTGTACTGCAGCCACGGAAGGCAGGCAATACATCAATGCAACAAACAGACTTGCAATCAGTCTTGGCAGCATGTCTTACCGGTCCGATCATTCAAAGCCCCGGTAGTGAACGACATTTTCCAGGGCTTCGCGCTCGCTAACGACGGTGTTCTCGATCGCGTCCGGGTCAGCATACCCAAGACTCATGCCCGTCACCAGAGACTGATCCTCTGGGATCTGCAGGTGCCGATAGATCGGCTCCTGATAGGGGATCCAGGCGGCCTGCGGACACGTGTCGAGGCCAAAGCCCTTGGCGGCCAGCATGATCGTTTGCGCATACATCCCGGCATCCGACCAGCTGCCCCGGCCAAGATAGGCGTCCACCGTGATGAACAGTCCGACCGGTGCATCGAAAAACAAAAAATTCCGCGCGCCCTGCCGGGCACTGGCCTCGCGGTCACCTTTCTTGATGCCGAGCAGCCCATAAAGCGCCCAGCCGATGCCGCGCCGGCGCTCGCGGTGTATGTCTTTCCACTGTGCGGGGTAGTAATCATACTCCTCATAGGTCCGGCCCTTGCCGGCCCGGGAGAGCGCCAGAACATCATTCGTGATCGCCTGTTTCACGTCGCCGGCGCACACATGGATATGCCAGGGTTGTGTGTTGGTGCCGCTCGGCGCGCGCTGCGCGATCTGAAGTATTCTGTCGATCGTTGTCTTTGGCACCGGATCCGGCTTGAACGCCCTGATAGACTTACGCGATAGAATGGCTTCCAGGACGTCCATGTTCTCTCCATACCCCAAAATTGATCAGCGGCCAGTTTTACTATCCTTTTGCCCGGAGTCGGAAGATCATTTAGAAGTCGGGCGTCAAACCAGCTCAAGGAGTTGTCAATGTGGCAGAGTACGAAAGCAATTGTCGTTGGCGCTCTGGTTCTGTCGGTCGCCACGGCAATTTTGAGCACAACAAGATACAGCGCAAATGCCGCCGGGATCGCAAAACTGCCCACGCATTTTGACAAGAACTGCCGCCGGGGCCGGGCAAAACTTTATGATGAGTGCGGTGATCAGCGGGTGCTGTTCGCATCGGCTCTGAAACGCGCCAGCAAGGAGGGTAAGGTCCTTTTGGTGTCATTCGGCGCTGAATGGTGAATCTGGTGTCATGTCTTCGACCAGTATGTTCACGGCGGCAAGACCAAGTTCAAATACACTTATGGATATCCTGACGACCCTGAGCAACGCGAGACTTCAACGCTGCACGAGCGCGCAAAAAAGGACGTTACCGCAGACGCCAAGCAACTGGAGAGTTTTGTGGCCAAGTCATTCGTCATCGTTCACATCGACTCCCAATATGCGCCGCATGGCTGGACTGTCCTGAAAGATACCGGTGCCCAGAGCCACTACACTGGCGGCATTCCCTTCATCTTCACAGTGAATGCACAGGGCCTGTATACCGCTAAACTCGAAAGCAGCCGTGTCGAGACGCGGCGTGACGGTTTCTGGGAC
>JABDJG010000247.1 GCA_013002595.1 Hyphomicrobiales bacterium
AAGGCCTCTGACAGGCTGACTGAGATGAAGGCGGTCAGCTTGTCGGCCAGCCACTTCTTGTGCTTGATGACGAAGTCGACCATCTCGGTCTGGTGCTGAAACTGATGCACCGAGGCGGCAATGATCGCGGCGTCGAATGGAAAGATGTCGAAATCGGTTTGCAGTTCGCAACAGTCCACCAATTGCACGTCGTGTTGTTGCTGGCGCAGGTGCCCGGCAGATTTCTCGGCGATCTTGCGCGTCTGACCTTCAGTGGAGCCATATGCGATCAAAATTCTCATGGGTTTGCGCTCCCGATTGAGGTGATGTGATAGCGACAATCATCATCACCTGCGCCGCTCAGGCCTTGATTTGGGTCAATATGCCGGGCGCGCTACTCAAAGGCAGCGTACCAGGCATAGGCGATCAGCACGGCAGGGATCCCCGAATACAACGTCGCCAGGATCGCTGCCTTCGGCGCCAGTGCAATTGCCGGAAACAACGCATCGCCGTCATTCGAGATTGCGTTGCCAATCTGGGCCGAAAGCGGCACCAGACCTGCCAGATAGAGGGTCGTGACGACGATCTGCGGTCCGCAGCCGGGCAGGAAACCAACCAGCACGCCCATCAATGGCACCACCGGCGCCCACACCTTGAAGAAGCTCGCGATACCCGAACCAGCAATGTGGATGCCGATTTCGTAGACCAGGAAACCGACGACCACCCATACGGTTATGAAGTTGGTGTCCTGAATGATCCTGCGCCAGACCGGGATCGTCTCGATCTCCACGGCATCGTGCATGTTGTGCGTGTTCTGGTGACCGGCGAGTACCCACATGACGATGCTGAGCAGCGCCCCCGCCAAGCCAAGCCAGTGCGTTGGCTCGTATCCGGCCAGCGGACTGAACAACCAGTCGGTGTCCTGCTGGAAAGCGATTAACAAGCCGAGCGGGATGCTCGGCACCAGCATGCAAAGCCACCCGATATCAATCCATGTGAATCCGCTCACGCGTTCATCATCGGTAAGGTCATGGGTTTTTCGGGCCGCGGCAATGGCCTTTTCGGTCACCGATGCACGCATGAAATCGACGCCATGGAACCAGTCGACAAACCAGCCGGTCGATGATCCCACGGCAAAGCCGAGCGCGAAGATCGCCGCGCCGACGGTTGGTTCACGAGCCAGCAACAGGAATGCCGCATCGCCCATGGTGGCAACCAGTACTGCGACCACACTGCCGAAACTAACATAGCCGCGGACATATTGCGTCACCACGACGATGGCGCCGCCACAACCGGGCAGGGCTCCCAGAAATGCGGCCAGCGGCGCCTGCAAGAGGCCCTGTCTTTCAAGAAACTTGCCGAGGTCGCGGTTGAAAGCTTTCTCAAGGCCGTAGATCAGCGCGAGCGTTGCCGCAACGAAAACTGTGACCTGCAAATAGGCATCACTCATCGCCGAGATGATTAGGCCACGTAGTTCCGTCGGCAACGCCAGACCAAGCAACAACAGCGCCAACAATACGAAACGCCAGGCATTGCGCCGCGCACTGATATCGGGAACGAGCAGTATTCGCCTGCCGATCCGCATGACATGCCCGACCATGTGAGACATTCCTTCAAATCTTGAACTCGTTGCCAACCTAGCGACCAGCTGCATCCAGCGCTTGATCCATATCAATGTGCGGCAGTGGTGCCCGGCGCACCGTTCACATGCAGTTGGACAGCATGGATTTCAAGTACGAGCGTGTCCGTGCGACCTGCATGTTACCATGCGCCAGTTCCAAAATTGGATGGGCCCCGATGAACAAGACACAGCAGATCAACATAGGCTATTTTCTGGCGGTCTTCGTTTTGGTGACCCTTGTCCAGATCTGGGCCGGTTACCAGCCGATTGCCAATATCCCCTACAGCGAGTTTCAGCAACTGCTTGCCCGCCAGGAAATCGCCGAGGTGGTGGTGACCGAGAACCGCATCCAGGGCAAATTCAAAAGCCCGCGAGACGGCGCAGAGCGCTTCAGCACCCACCGTGTCGATCCGGCGTTTGCCGAGGATCTGAAGCAGGCAGGCGTCAAGTTTGCCGGTGCGACGGAAAGCAACTTCATTTCAAACCTTCTTTCCTGGGTCGTACCGGTTCTGTTGTTCTTTGGTCTGTGGATGCTGGTGTTCCGGAAAATTGCTGAAAAACAAGGCTTGGGCGGGATGATGAATGTCGGTAAGTCCAAGGCCAAAGTCTATGTTGAAACCGAGACCGGTGTCGATTTTGGCGACGTGGCAGGCGTTGAAGAAGCCAAGATGGAACTGAAGGAAGTTGTCTCGTTCCTCAAGGACAAGGAAAAGTACGGCAAGCTTGGCGCCCATGTGCCCAAAGGCATCTTGCTGGTCGGTCCGCCAGGCACCGGCAAAACATTGCTGGCGCGGGCGGTTGCCGGCGAGGCCGGCGTTCCGTTCTTTTCGATTTCCGGTTCTGAGTTCGTTGAAATGTTCGTCGGTGTCGGTGCAGCGCGTGTTCGCGATCTATTCGAGCAAGCCCGCAAGGCGGCGCCCTGTATCATATTCATAGATGAACTTGATGCGCTGGGCCGGGCGCGAGGTACGGCGGGCGGATTTGGCGGGCATGACGAGAAAGAACAAACACTCAATCAGCTGCTGGCCGAGCTGGATGGTTTTGACCCGCGGGCCGGCATTGTATTGCTCGCGGCAACCAATCGGCCCGAAATCCTCGATCCGGCACTGATGCGTGCCGGCCGCTTCGACCGTCAGGTGGTGGTGGATCGGCCGGACCGTACCGGCAGGGTCGCGATCCTCAAAGTGCACATGCGCAAGATCGAGGCGGGGCCCGATGCCGATCCTGAAAAGATTGCCGGTCTGACACCTGGCTTCACCGGTGCTGATCTTGCCAATCTGGTCAATGAGGCAGCAATATTCGCCACCCGGCGCGGCGGCGACATGGTCAAACTCAAGGACTTTACCGAGGCTGTCGAGCGTATCGTCGCTGGTTCGCAAAAACGCGGCCGGCTGCTCAATCCGGCCGAGCGTGAGCGTGTCGCCTATCATGAGATGGGCCATGCACTGGTCGCGGCATCCTTGCCGGGCACCGATCCGGTCCACAAAGTCTCGATCATCCCACGATCGATCGGGGCGCTGGGATATACCCTGCAGCGCCCGACCGAAGATCGCTTCCTCATTACCACCGGAGAGCTCAAGCACCGCATGGCAGTGCTGTTGGCGGGGCGGGCGGCGGAAGACCTGACATTTGGCGAGATTTCGACGGGTGCGGCCGACGATCTGGCCAAGGTCACCGACATTGCCCGCCAGGTTGTCACCCGGTTCGGAATGACACCAGAACTTGGCCAGGCCGTGCTGGAAGAACAGCGGGCAAGCTATCTTGGAGACAATCAACTCGCCATGAAGCCACGCGACTACGCAGAAGAGACTGCCAGGGAGGTGGATCTGGCGGTGCGGAAGTTGATCGATGAAGCCTACGGCGAGGCCAAGGCGATTCTCAGCGAACGCGCCAAGGACCTCAAAACCGGCGCACTTATGCTTTTGGACAAGGAGACACTGACACCAGATGATTTTGCAGCGCTGCGCCCGCTTCAGGCCTTCAAGGACAGTGCCTGAATGTTGATCTGCGTCAAGGCCACCAAGCTTGCCTTCAGTATTTTCGATTTATGAAATCAAACCAACAGGTGCTCGCAACTGACGCGACTGACAGCGAACCCAGGCTGAAACGCTCGCTCAATTTGCCACTGCTGGTCTTGTACGGCCTGGGCACAACCATTGGCGCCGGCATTTATGTTCTGGTTGGAGCGGCCGCCGGCAGGAGCGGGATGTATGCACCCTTTGCCTTTGTTGCCGCGGCCATCGCCGTTGCGCCATCGGCGGCAAGCTATGCCGAGCTTGCAGGCCGTTTCCCGGTCAGCGCCGGCGAGGCGGCGTATGTAAATGCCGGGTTCAAGTCTCGATACCTATCGATGCTCACCGGCCTGCTGGTGGTCGTCTCCGGCGTGGTTGCCTCGGCAACCATTGCCATCGGTTGTGCCGGCTATGTCCGCACGTTTATCGACTTGCCGCTGCCGGTCGCTGTGACCGGCGTGATTGTCGTTATGGGGCTGGTGGCGGCGTGGGGCATTTTGGAATCCGTCCTGCTGGCCGCCCTGTTCACGCTGATCGAGGCCGGCGGCCTAATCATTCTGATCAGCGCCGGTTTCACCAGTGGCGACGACCTAATGTTGCGACTGCCGGAAACATTGCCGGCAGTGGCGGACCTGAGCATCTGGTTTGGAATTGCAAACGCCGGATTGCTGGCGATCTTTGCCTTTATTGGCTTTGAGGACATGGTCAATGTTGCAGAAGAGACGAAAAAACCCGGTACCACGATGCCTTGGGCGATATTCCTGACGCTTGCAATCACCGCAGTTCTCTACATCCTCGTGACGTTTGTTGCCGTGACAGCGGTTCCTCCGAGCGATCTGGCACGGTCAGAGGCGCCTTTGAGTGTGGTCTTCGAAAAACTCACCGGCATGTCCCCCGTTGCAATCAGTGCAATTGCAGTCTTTGCCACGCTGAACACCATTCTGGTGCAATTCATCATGGCCTCCAGGGTGATCTATGGCATGGCCGGGCAAGGAAACATGCCGGCGGTTTTTTCCAGAGTCAGCGCAACGACGCATACACCGCTCCTGGCCACCGCAGTAGTCGTTGGCTTCACTTGGGTACTTGCGATTGCATTCCCGTTGGAACGGCTGGCCGAAGTGACGTCCATATTGATACTGTTCATTTGGGCGTTGGCCAACATGGCGTTGATCATCATGAAGCTGCGGCAAGATCGTCCGCCGTTTGATGCCTTTGTCGTACCAATGTGGGTCCCCGTGAGCGGCCTGCTGCTGAGTGGTGCACTCATATTCGTCTCGATCGCGGGGTAAGCCGAAGCGGCCATCGTGTCTAGATGGCGCCTGTCATGACACCATCTCTCCGGCAAATGGGTATTCAAGATCCAAGGGAACAGCGCCGCCCCCTGACCTGTCCCTGGCCTTGCGTTCTTCAGATTTGAAGCATTCTGCCCATTGGGAGATTTCCGGCCAGTCATGGACAATTCTCGCAAGCGTATCGTCACCTTTGTTGGTCGCGATCGGATAGAATTTGCTGTTCACAAACCACGGTACCTGGCCAGTACCGAGATACAGCTCCGACATTACGGGGCCTATGTAGATCATCGGCGTTCCGACTCCACCGGTGAGATCGGCGACCGATACGCCAACCCAAATGACGAGCTCGCAGGCGCCAATAAGGTTGCACGCACCGACCAGATCGTTCTTCTGATCCAGATCGACATAGTGATGCATGTCGAGGCCGCATTCACGGATCTTGTCAATGTCGTCCTGGGTGCTGTTGTATTGCAGGTTCAGCCACCGGACGCCATTCAGGCTGTTCAAGGTTTCCAGGTGCCGGTAGTTGACAAAATTTCTGCTGCGTGAGGCGGCCTGGTTCATCGACTGCCAGCAGACGCCAACCAGCAGTTCACGCGGCTGAATCGCGAGTTGTTCTCGTATTCGCGCTTCTGCATTGCTGTTACGGGCGATCCACGGCTTTTGCTTGTCGTGGAAATCATCGATGGATCTACGGAAGACGCGACCGAGTGAACCAACCGGAATCTGATAGTCAAAGCCCGTGTAGTCGGGGTCGTTAACACAAAGCAACTCGCCTTCCGGTCGAACGTCTATCCCGGGAAAT
>JABDJG010000321.1 GCA_013002595.1 Hyphomicrobiales bacterium
TCGGTCGTTTGATTGCCCCGGATGAGCCCACTCAATCGGACACTCTGAGAGCCATCGTCAGTGTGAGCAACCAGGCTGAACTGGACCGTTACGCCGGCAGCTTCCGGCTCGATCTGACGGCGCCGAACGATAACCGGCCTTTCTTCTTCAACCAGCTGCCACTGTGGGATGCGATGTCGGTGATGATGTTTGGATTCGACACCCTTCCTGCCGGTGTTGCCTATGGCAATATGCTGGCCACGGCTACGCTGGTGACGCTGTTTTTCATCGCCCTGGTCCTGGTTGTCGTTGCCATTGTATTGCCGCTGCGCCATGCGCTGACCGACGTTGGCGGGCGTCTGGCATCGGCGGGCAGTGCCTATTTCATTTTGATAGGGGCCGGCTTCATGCTGGTCGAAATCGCATTCCTGCAACGCTTCAGCGTTTTCCTGGGGCACCCGATCTATTCACTCAGCATTGTTCTGTTTTCACTCATTCTGTCCACCGGCATCGGTAGTCTGTTGTCAGACCGTATCAGCCTGACGAGCAAAGGACGGTTTGTCATTTGGTCGCTGTTGACTGCTGGTTACATCATCTTGCAGGTTTCTTCGGTGCCGCCGTTGCTGCTGGGGCTGGACAGCAGTTCGCTTGCATTGCGCGGACTGATTGTCATTGCTGTCATCCTGCCAGCCGGCCTGCTTATGGGTTTTGGGTTTCCAACCGGCATGCGGTTCATATCAGCCGTAGACGACCGGCCGACACCGTGGTTCTGGGGCATAAACGGGGCAAGCGGCGTCCTGGCATCAGCGTTTGCTGTCGGCTGCAGCATTTCATATGGAATTGGTGTGACCCTCTCCCTGGGGGCGGTCTGCTACCTGCTGCTCGTTCCGGCGGCTTTCCTGATCGGATTTCCCGTTGCGTCCAGCCTCGACAGGGCCAAGCCGGGTTTGCCAAATTAGGCTGGCGACCAGACGTTGTGCCGTTGCAGTTGGTCGGCGCCGCATTGCCGGCGCTTCGATTGGGCTGGTATTTGAACGTGGTTTCACCATATAAACCGCGCCATGAGTGATAACGCGATACATTTCCGCAAGTTGAACGGGCTGGGCAACGATTTTGTTGTGCTGGATGCCCGCACGCGCGCCATTGACATGGATGAAAACCGGGCGCGCCAGATCGCCGACCGCGAGACCGGTGTGGGCTGTGACCAGCTTATCGTGATGGCCCCGTCATCGCGGGCAGATGTGAAGATGCGGATCTGGAACAACAGTGGTGATGAAGTGGAAAGCTGCGGTAACGCAGCGCGCTGCATCGCCGATCTGCTGATTAAGGAACTGGGCAAGGAAACCGTCACGATCGATACCGATGGCGGCATGCTGATCAGTTATGCGGCAGACGGCGGCAACATCACCGTCGACATGGGGGTGCCGAAGTTCGGCTGGGAGGATATTCCGCTGGCCGAGGCGTTCTACGACACCCGAGGAATCGAACTGCAGATCGGGCCGATCGACGATCCGGTGCTGCATACGCCGTCTGTCGTCAATGTCGGCAACCCGCATGCGGTGTTCTGGGTCGACGATGTCGAGGGCTATGAACTGGAGCGGGCAGGACCGCTCCTGGAGCATCATCCAATCTTTCCCGAGGGCGCCAATATCTCGCTGGCCCATGTCGTATCACGAGACCACATCATCCTGAAGGTCTGGGAGCGTGGTGCGGGCCTGACCCGGGCGTGCGGTACCGGTGCCTGTGCGGCGATGGTCTGTGCGGTGCGCAAGGAATTTGTCGACCGGGTCGCTACGGTGACGCTGCCGGGCGGTGATCTCACCATCGAATGGCGCGAGAGCGACAAGCATATCTTGATGACCGGGCCGGTGGCCTATGAATTTGAAGGCGAGCTGCCGGCGATGGCAGGCGAGAGTGCCGGGTGATGGGTGCGCCGCAGATCATCACGTTTGGCTGCCGCCTCAACACCTACGAATCCGAGGTGATGCGGTCGCACGCCGAGGCCAGGGGGCTTGATGATGCGATCATCGTCAACACCTGCGCGGTAACGTCTGAAGCCCAACGCCAGGCGCGCCAGGCAATTCGCCGGGCGCGGCGCGACAATCCGCAGGCCCGCATCATCGTCACCGGTTGTGCCGCGCAGATCGATCCCGATGGCTTTGCCGGCATGGACGAGGTCGATCACGTGCTCGGCAATGAAGAAAAGATGCGCGCCGAGAGTTATGCGTTCGGGATTGGCGCGGAAGAAAAAGTGCAAGTCAACGACATTATGTCGGTGACCGAGACGGCAGGCCATATGATCGAGGGGTTTGCCGGGCGTACGCGCGCGTTCGTTCAGATCCAGAACGGTTGCGATCACCGCTGCACCTTCTGCATCATCCCCTTTGGCCGCGGCAACTCGCGGTCGGTACCGGCCGGCGATGTGGTTGCACAGATCCGGATGCTGCTCGAGAACGGCTACAGGGAGATCGTGCTGACCGGTGTCGACATCACATCCTATGGCGCTGATTTGCCAGGCACGCCGTCTTTGGGCAACCTCGTCCGGCGGATTCTAAAGACGGTGCCAGAGCTACCACGGTTGCGGCT
>JABDJG010000370.1 GCA_013002595.1 Hyphomicrobiales bacterium
TGCGCCGCCAGATTGCGCACCACAAGATCTCCCATCGCGGTTCTTGTTCTGGCGGTTGCCGAACCTTGATGCGGCGACAGTACCACATTATCCAGGCTTATCAGCTCGCTCGGTACCTTTGGTTCATCGGCAAAGACGTCGAGCGCCGCGCCGCCCAGTTTTCCTGAACGCAGCAAGTCGACCATGGCCGGTTCATCAACCAGTGATCCGCGCGCGACGTTAATCAGGTGGCCATCCGGGCCCAACGCCTCCAGAACCTGTCGTGAAACGATGCCGGTGGTGTCAGGCGAGCCTGGCGCGATGATGACCAGCCAGTCGACATGCCTCGCCATGTCGGTCAGATCGGCAAAATACCGGTAGGGCTGGCCGGTTTGCTCATGGCGCCCGTGATAGGCAATTTCCATCTTGAACACCTCCAGCCGCCGGGCGATTTCCTTGCCGATCCGCCCCAGACCCAGGATGCCGGCCCTAGCGCCGGTCAACTCACCCGTTAACGGGTAACCCTTCTCTAACCAGGTGCCGTGACGGACAAACCGGTCGGCCTGCGGGATCCGCCGGCACAACGAGATCATCAGGCCGATCGTCATCTCGGCCACTGCATCGTTCAGAACATCGGGCGTATTGGTGACATGGACGCCGCGCGCCGTGCAGGCCGCCACATCGATGGCATCATACCCGACACCATAGCTGGCGATAATCTCAAGGCCCGGCAATGCCGCCATGACGTCGGCAGGCAGCCCGGCATGGCCGTCGGTCGCCACGCCGCGCACGCCAGACCCGATGTCGGCCAGCAGGGAACCTGCATCTCCTGCCTCCCATAGACGATGCACGCTGTAGGCCTCGTTCAGGGCCGCCTCGACGTGAGGCATCATCGGCGTGATCTGCAAGATTGCTGGTTTCACGGCTTTTCCTTTTAAGGCTGTTCTGTTCAACACGGTGCGGGTCGTAACTATCGCGAAAAACCAGTTCTGATGCCAGTGCGATTTGGTGCAGTGTGCCGATGGCGAGGTCCTTCACGCTCACGCGGTCTTGCGCCTGCATCACTCTTTGACATATTGAAACCGTTTAGGAGACACCATGAGCCGGTCCACTGATTTTCGCATTGCAACTTTTCCGGGCGACGGCGTCGGCGCCGAAATAACCGGGCCGACCTTGCGTCTCCTCGACAAGGTCTCAGCCCGCACCGGCGGGTTTTCGCTGACTTATGAACATTGCGATGCCGGTGCTGCCTACTATCTCGAGCACGCAACCGCCTTGCCGGCAAGGTCCATCGAAACGGCAGGGGCTGCCGATGCCATCCTGCTGGCGGCGATGGGGTTACCGTCGGTGCGCTATGATGACGGCAGCGAACTGGTGCCGCAGATCGATCTGCGCATGGAATTTGGGCTTTATGCAGGCGTGCGCCCGGTCAAGCCGATCCCCGGTGTGCGGCCGATTCTTGCCGATCCGCGCGCATTGGATGTGGATTACGTGATCCTGCGCGAATCCACCGAAGGCCTGTTCGCGCGCCAGGCGCCGGGCACCCGTGAAGGTGACGACGAAGCCCGTGAAACCATGGTGATCACCCGCGGCGTCTGTGAAAAGCTGTTCGACTTCGCCTTGAACCTGGCAACCGAGCGCGCATTGCAGAACAAGGTGACGTCGGTCGACAAGGCCAACGTGTTCCCAGCGTTTACCTTGTGGCGAGAAATTCTTGCTGAGCGCGCCGCCCGGTTTCCCGATATTACGACCGATACCGCTTACGTTGACGCCTTTGCCATGACCATGGTGCAAAAGCCCTGGACCATTGATGTCGCGGTGACCGAGAATATGTTTGGCGATATCCTGTCCGACCTTGGTGCAGCCCTGATGGGTGGCATGGGCTATGCTCCGTCAGCCGATATCGGCGATGAGCATGCCGTGTTCCAGCCGTGCCATGGTTCGGCGCCCGACATTGCCGGCAAAGGCGTTGCCAATCCGACGGCGATGATCCTGTCGGCTGCCATGATGCTCGAATGGCTCGACAAGCGGCACAATGTGTCAGAAGCCATCGCCGCCGGTAAGACTTTGCGGGCAAGCACCGAACGGGCCTTCGTGGATGGCAATCTGGTGACATGCGAACTCGGCGGTGCGGCAGGCACCGAGGCGGTGTTTGCCGCCGTTGAAGCCGAACTGGACCGCAGCGATGGCTAGACTCAGTGTACCAGTTCGCATCGCCGTCGTTGGCGCCGGCTATTTCGGCAGCTTCCACTATGACGCCTGGAGCCGGATGCCCGAGGTTGAACTTGTCGGCATCTGCGCCCAATCGATGTCTCGTTCCGGCCCGCTTGCCGAACAGTACGGCAGCGCTGGCGCACCGCTGCCGGTATTCATGGATGCGGCCAGGATGGTCAGCGTCTGCCAGCCCGATCTGGTCGACATTACGGCCCCGCCGGAGGCCCACCTCGACCTGATCCGCACGTTGGCGCCGCACGTTGGCCACATCATCTGCCAGAAGCCATTCTGTGGCGGCCTCGAAGGCGCCCGCGAAGCCATTGATGTTTGCGCGCAACATGGCGCCCGCATCGCCGTCCACGAGGATGTCCGTTTTCAACCCTGGTACGGCGAAATCAAACGCCTGCTGGTTGAACGCATCCTGGGCGATCTCTATCAGGTCACTTTCCGGCTGCGGCCAGGCGACGGCCAGGGACCCGATGCCTATCTCGACCGGCAGCCGTATTTCCAGGAGATGCCGCGTCTGCTGGTACACGAAACCGCCATCCACTGGATTGACACCTTCCGTTACCTGATGGGGGAGGCGACCGGCGTCTATGCCCAGCTGTTGCGGCTCAACCCGGCGGTCGCCGGCGAGGATGCCGGCATCATCCTGTTCGACTTTGACAGCGGTGCCCGCGGCGTGTTCGACGGCAACCGCCTATCCGACCACATCGCCGACAACCGCCGCCGCACCATGGGTGAGCTGACCATTGAAGGCTCGAACGGCACCTTGCGCCTCGACGGCGACGCCCGCCTTTGGCGACGGACCTTCGGTGGCAATGAGGAAACCGAGCACACATACGACTGGAGCGACCACCTGTTCGGCGGCGATTGTGTCTATGCCTGCAACCGGCACATCCTCGGTGCCTGGATGGCCGGTGAGGATGCCGACACCGAAGCGTCCGCCTATATCCGCAACCAGATCATCCAGGAAGCGGTCTATGAGAGCGCCGAAACGGGTCGGAAATTGAGCGTGTGACGTTAATAAGTCGCCCGCCCGCCTGACAGATCGAACACACCGGCCGTTGTAAAACTGCACTCCTTTGAACACAGCCAGGCAACCAGCGCGGCGACCTCTTCGACCTTGATGAAGCGCCCGCGTGGCACTTTCGACAACATGAACGCGATATGTTCCTCGGTCATCTGATCGAAGATCGCCGTGCGGGCTGCTGCCGGGGTCACGCAGTTGACCGCAATGTCATGCCCGGCCAGTTCCTTGCCGGCCGATTTGGTCAGTGCGATCACGCCTGCCTTTGCAGCGGAATAGGCCGATGCATTCGGGTTGCCCTCCTTGCCGGCGATCGATGCCACATTGACGATCCGGCCGTAGCCGTTCCCGGTCATCACCGGAATGACCGCTTTCAGGCAGTAGAACACGCTGTCGAGGTCGGTCCGCACCACCCGTTGCCATTCCTCGACCGGATAGTCGGCCACCGGCGCGTTGGCGCCGGCGATGCCGGCATTGTTGACCGCGATATCGATCCGCCCGACTTCAGCCAACGTCTGATCCTTGGCCGCCTCAACGGCGTTCCAGTCCGTGACATCGACTTCAATGGAGATGGCACCGATCTCCTTGGCGGTTGCAGCGGCCAAACTGGCATCAAAGTCCCAGATCACCACCTCGGCGCCGGATGCGATCAGCCGTTCTGAGGCCGCTCGTCCGATGCCCTGCGCACCGCCGGTGACGACAGCTTTTTGCCCCTTGAGATCGAGTTCGTTCATTGTGTTGGCCCCCTTGCTTGACCTGTTAGAACCCACAGCGTTTAATCGATTTAACTCTGAAGGGCCGCGTCATGGCAAGGCGCATGATCTCAATTAGTACCAGGAGGCGAAGATGTCGAAGGACACACGGGCGAATGGCAAGTTCCGCAGCCAGGAGTGGTTTGACAACCC
>JABDJG010000373.1 GCA_013002595.1 Hyphomicrobiales bacterium
GTCTTGCCGGTCGCGTGGACCCGCCATTTGGTCGAGCCGACCGCTACGACCATGTCGTCCTCGGCAATATAGCGGTCGACCCGGTAGCGGATCATTTCCATATCGCTGGTCAGGCCTTCGAAATAGCCCCGCATGTCCTCGCGCGAGTGGCGCTTTTCGGTGAAGCCGAAGTCTCCGCGGCCATCGGCCAGCGACTTGAACTTGACCTTGTCGGCCATGATGCCCATCCAGTGATCAACGCTGGCGCCCTTGGTCTGGTCCCAGATTTCAAAGGCTTCCTTCAAGATGTTCTTGTTGTCTTGCTGTCGGCTCATGTTGATGGTCCTCCAGTCGTTGTGCCGCACGGCAATGCTAATGCTTGTGCCTGACTTCGACAAGCACGGGCATGACTTGCAAACTTCTGTCTTCAGGTTACGGTAATTCGATGAGCGACATCCTGGATACAGCTTCACAGTCAGACCCGATCTCGCCGGTAGAGATCGTGCACGATGTCGAAGATATCGTCGTCGATGGGCACCTGGAACAGCACTACAATTTTGTCGACTATCACTTCGAGAAATACGGCGCCTACTGTTGGGCGCGGACCTATCTCGATGAGATCGACAGTGTCAGTCTGCACGGGCCGTACCGGGACCGCGGCAGCGAACAGGAGGTTTCAGCGCCTGAACTGCGAAATGAGGTGATCGCCTATCTGAAGCGGCGCTTTTCGGTTATTGAGGCGCCTGGCGATCGGGGTCCAGAGACCATCTGGGAGCGGGCCGGCTAACGTGTGGCGCCGCCCGCCGGTCGCCTCACTCACATCGGCGACCACTTGGGCAGGCTGATCAGGGTCGGCGGCTGCCAGGTGCCGGTGCCGGACTGGTAGCCGGTGGCCATGAACGCCGCACCAAGGACGACGCTGATCAAAACGGCATAGCCGAGCAGCGAGCCGCCGCGCGTATCGCGCCAGAATCGCAGGCAGGCTTGCCCAAAGTCGTTCATGTCTTCCTCCCATCGGGTGGTCGATGCGACGATGCTAATACATCGCCCGGCGTTGACGCAACGGAATTTCGACCCGCGGCGGCGCGACGGCGGGTGGGCCGGTGCCGAATGAACGCAACATGCTTTATGGGTCCCAGTCCTTGTGGGCATCGGGGTGCCCGGCAAAGCCGGCGGCGACCAGCAGGTCGCGCCAGTCGGTCTGGGCAAGGGCGATGGCATCGTACAGCTTGTCGAGCCGGCCCTGGCTCAGCTTGAGGGCAGCACACTGGATGCGCTCATGGGATCGGGGCGATGATCCTGACAGGCCCGGCAGGGAGGCGCCGCAATCTTCACACAGGAGCCGGCGCACTTCTGCGTGCTCGCCTTGCGGAAACAGCTGGACGATCCGGCGCTCGATGAGGGCGGCAAGGTCTGTCATGGCCGGAACTATAATGCGCATCGCGGTGATGGTCACTGAAAGCTTATGTCAGCCGGAAGCAGCGTTGCAAAAGCGCAACGGCGGGCCGAAAACGCACTGACGGCCTTTGACGCAGATTAGACTAAAGTCTACTCTAGCGGTGGGCTTAAACAAGGGCTGAGGCGGTGAGCGGTGACCCGTTGTGAACCACCATCGCGTGATCGGGACTAGAATGATGACCGGGCAATCTAAGGACTGCGGCAACGATAGGGACGAGGATCGGGACGAGCGGCCAGATGAGGCCGGCGCGCCAGAGGCGCACAGGCCGGCTGGCGGTGTCGGGCCTTCCACCAGAGAACTTTTGCACCTCCTGCGCATGATGGAAGGCAAGGCCTCCGCGTGAGGTGTCTTCAACGCCTGCATAATCGATATTGCTGCCTTGGCTGCGATGCCTTGTGCAACAGGCATTGTGCCGTGTGGCCGACTACGCGCGCGAAAATGCGTAACGCGGCAGAATATCCTCCAGCGAAGTGGCATCGACGCCGAGGTCTTTGAGCGTCAAGGCCGATCCGCTCACGATATTGTCCTGCTTCATGAGGGTGACCTGTGCCTTGGTCAATGGCGGCCTGGGAAGGATTGACAACACCTGTGCAGCAAGGTCCCAGATCGGGAAGGGTGTGGGGAGCAGAAACCGGCGTTGTTTGGCCTGGGTCAGCACCAACGCGATCAAGGCCTTGTAACTGTAAATTTGCGGTCCGCCCAGTTCGTAGACATTTCCCGGCGCGCCGGCGGCGCTCAATGCGTTGACGGCGGCCTTGGCTACATCACCGACATAGACCGGCTGCAGCATGGTGCTGCCTCGGCCGAACAAGGGCAAGACCGGTGAGCTGCGTGCAATACGCGACAGCGTGTTCAAAAAGGCATCCTGAGAGCCGAACAACACGCTGGGCCGCAGAACTGTCGCTGCCGGGAACACGTCCTGGACCAACAGCTCGCCTTTTGCCCGGGCGCGAATGTAGTCGCTCTGGGAGTACAGGTCAGCACCGATCCCTGAGATGTGAACCAGACGGTTTACCTCAAGCACAGAAGCTTGATGCGCCACATTCACAGCACCCAGTTCGTGGACAGCTTCGAAACGCTCAGAACCGGTTTGCACATAAAGGCCGACAGCATTGATGACGCCGTCACTTCCCGCCATTGCGAGTGCCACAGACGCTTCATCGCGAACATCTGCATAGACCGGCGATATGTTGGCGTGCTGGTCTGACTGGAATTGGCTGATGACATTGTCGGGATGGCGGCATGCAACCCGAGTTTCGACACCCGCCCTGGCCAGCTGTTTTACAATTCGACTGCCGAGAAAGCCTGAGCCGCCGAAGACCGTCACACAATCTACTTCACATCCGCTCGCCATGCCCTTGTTTCTCCAGGCCAAGTCGCAACGGCAACCAAGCGAAAGCCAGTCTGAGGCTCTCGAATTACAGGCGCGTCACCCTTCCAGCTTGCGATCCCAATCTTGCCACAACTCATACAAGGCAAGCAGGGCCACCAACGCCCCAAGGGCGATGTGCCAGGACCTGAGCGCACCGCCGTAACCAAAGACAAAAGGTGATGCGATTAGCCAAGCACCGCACAGGGTTTCAATCGTTTCTTCCCAACGCCGCAGTGAAACCATTTCCAAGCCGGCCATTGCAATGATCAAAACGCCGACGAAACCTGTCGTTATCATCAACGCAGGATCGGTTGCAGCGTTTGACAACCATGGGGACAAAACGACCAGAACCCCCAAGATCATCGAGGCTCCGTCTTCCCAGATCTGATGCTTCAAAAGGCTGAAACCGCTAAATTGTGTGGGAATCGCCATAACACTCTCCTTGCGCATTTACGTTATGTGCGCATTGCGCCCCGAGGTGGTCCTGGCAAAACATGCACGAACCCCTCAGATCGGCGCTCGCACGTATTCTGAAGATATGGCAAGCGGACGGGCCTCTTTCAAGATTCGAGACGAAATATGAAGCACGCAGGCCTACCTCGCCATTTGGTCGAATACATGGTCCATCAACGTCAGGCCAGCGCGCCTCATTCCAAACAAAAATGCCGAGAACTCAATGGGTTGGCTTATTGTGCCGCATCAATGGACCATCAGCACTGGCAAGTTGGCTTCGGCCAGAATGTGTTTCGTCGCGCCGCCGAAAACCATCTGTCTCAACCGGCTATGGGTGTAGGCGCCCTTGACCAGCAGATCAGCTCCCAATTGGTCAGCCTGCGCCAGGATCGCTTCGCCGATTGAGCGGTCTGCAGGTTGCACATTGCTCGCCTCGGCGGAAACCCCAGCCCGCAACAGCGCCTGCTCTACTTCGCGCGCGTCGGGGCCGGCCACGGTGCCACCCTCGATGGTCAGCACAACGACTCGTTCCGCCTGACGCAGAAACGGAGTAGCAAAAGTGATCGCCCGGGCGCTTTCGGTACTGCCGTTCCATGCAACGACAATGGTCTTTCCAAGACACGTTGGTGCTTTGGGCGGGACGATCAGGATTGGGCGGCCAGACTCAAAGAGCACTGTTTCCAGCAATTCTCCGCGCGGCAAGGATGCGCCCGATACCTGCCGCGCCATCACGGTTACATCATAGAGCCGGGCCAGCTGGCCAATCGCCTGGTCACCTCCCTGGCGTTCCTCCAGCCAATCGGCGGTCGGGCGATCTACGGGTTTCAAGGGCGCCCCCCAGGAAATCTTCCGATCACGCATAAAGCTTCGAAAAATCTTCTGTGCCTCTTCCATTCTGTCTCTTTGATCCTGCTCAAAGCTCTCCAACATAACGGTCGAGACGCCAACTCCGCCATCGGCGACGGCATAGGCGTTTAAGGCTTTGAACGGGGCAACACCATCGACATGGCCGGCAAATTGACGTGCAACCAGCACAGCGGCCGACAATTGGG
The DNA here is from genome assembly GCA_013002595.1 of Hyphomicrobiales bacterium. Taxonomy (GTDB): domain Bacteria; phylum Pseudomonadota; class Alphaproteobacteria; order Rhizobiales; family Aestuariivirgaceae; genus JABDJG01. The sequence continues at coordinate 4,316 of JABDJG010000373.1, forward strand.
CATTCAAACTGGCGCAGTTTTCTACGGGAACCAGGATGGATTTCATGGAATCGTCCTTTGTTTGCGGCTCCAAATGAAGCCTTGTCGCGGACCTTTTTGCAGTTCAGCTCCACAGTCAGATTGGTACATCGATAGGAGCCAGCTACAAATCAGCGATGATCTTGCGAAACGACTCTTCGGAAAATGCCTTTAATGTGGTCGTGCGCACATTGCCCGCACGGCCAATCGACAGTGCAAGTTTGGCCATCGCTTCATCGTCCGGCGCCTCAATGGTGACAACCATATCGTAGGCGCCAACGGTCATATAAAAGTCCTGCAGCTCGCACCCAAGATTCTTGGCCAGGGTGCGAACCGCATTGACGCGTTCGGGCGATTCCTTGACGTTTGCTATGCCTTTGTCGGTCCAGTTTGCCAGGGCGATATATCTGGCCATCTTCAATCTCCTTGGTTGTTGAGACACCATGCAGAACCGGTTGCAATATGGCCCAGCCACATTCGCGACGTCGAAGGGTCCATTCGGTGCCGGTCACGCCTCAGCTTGGCGCGAGGATCAGCGGGGCACGCCGAATTCGGGTTTTCGCGATCTGGATTACACACTTATCCGGCCGATTGTCACATCACTCATCAAACGGTCAAACCGGCCTCCGGTGACATGAACGAGACTGCGGTGGTCGCCACCTTCGAAATAGACGTCCTCGCAGTCATCGAGACGCTCATCGACGATCGTTGCAAGTCCATAGGCAGCCCCCAGCACGGGCACGGCGCCTTCTTCGCAATCGGGGAACAACCGGCTTGCTTCGCGCTCCGAGGCCAGCATCACCTGGCCTTCGACAATATCGGCGACCTTGTCCAGTTCAACGTGGCGCGTCGACGGGACCACCGCCAGCAAAAAGGCATCGTCCCATTTCAACACCACGCCTTTTGCAAGACTGTCGCCGGGCACGTGGCTCGACTGCGCCGTCATCGACGAACAACCGGTTTTTCTGTGCCGGGTTACTTCATATGCAACACGATTATCATCGAGATATTGCTGCAATGTCATTGCAACACCCATCACCAACCTCCTTTGGCGACAGCGTCGCCACAAAAGAACCGGCGGACAGAGACGGGGCGGCAAACCTGTTTGCCGCAGATTGGTAAATCCGGCCACGCTGCGCAAAGACTCGATCCATCACCGTCTCATTGGCCAGCTAGGGGCCCTGCGCTCAGTGGTGCAGCCGTAGGGATATAATAGTACGCCTCCCTTAGAACTTATACCAGACCCCAGTAACAGCGACCCATTTCATGGGATCATAGCGGTTCATTCGGGCAGGCGCGGTGCGCAGCGCGATGCGGTGCATCGGGCAAGCATCGCAACGCACCCGTCGTGTCGAAGACGCGCCTCCGGCACGATGGGC
>JABDJG010000398.1 GCA_013002595.1 Hyphomicrobiales bacterium
TAGAGGGGACATTGCCGCGTAATTTATCAATGACGGGCCGCCTACCCCGCCTCAGCGGTCATACTTGACGAGCCGCCGCTTGCGCTTGGTGCCGGCGGGTTTGAGCGCCTTGCGCTGCCGAGTCGACAGGGCGATGCCGGCTTTTTTCAAGCTGGCGTGCTCCATGCCGGCCTGCTTTGTACCGGTTTTCTTGACGCTGGCTTTCTTCGTTTTGCCGCGTTTCTTGACGACCCTGCGTTTCTTGCAGCGCCAGTGCCAGTCGCGCTTGGGGCCGATATCAAGATGCACATAGCTCGACCGGCAATAGACCCCGACGCCGCCGCGCCCCGGGAGCTGTTTGAGATAGGCGGCAAGCGCGTGCTTGGACACATCGGCGACCCGAAAGTCGACGGCGTTGCAATGCAGGTGCTGCGAGCGTTTTGCGCCGTCCACCTTTGTGTTGTGCGCCTTGCTGCGGCACCCTGAGATGATGCTCAAAGGGCGGCCAAATCGCAATTGCACCTGGGCCAGCAGCACCACCAGTCGCGGCTTCAGCCCATCCATTTTCCAGCTTGCCGATGTCGGCGTGATCACAATGCCGCTGGTCTGGTGCGCATCGCCAGGCGAGCCGGCCATCTTTGCGCTGGGCATGATCTCCTGGCGGTGCGGGCTCGGCGGGTAATACCTGTCCAAAAATGCCGCCCGGCGCGCCGTTGCGTGCGCGCGCGCCAGCGCCAGTATCCGGTTGTCGGCCTTGTCGGCCGCCCAGACCGGATCGGCGTCGAATGCATGCGCCTGATCAGGCAAGGCTCCTGACATCAACATCCCGGCAACGAAACAAATCTGCAAGGTGGCCCGCCACAGGCGGTTTTGTGTAATCTCGACCATCATGACCCCGACTTTCACTGTGCCCAAATCGCTGGAGCCGCCGCCCAACGCACTGTTCGATAGGTCTGCGATACTGAGATGATCGGGTTAATGAATTCTTAATTCGAAATTTTCGTCTCTGGATGGATAATATATTTGGTTAGCGCGCACCGGCAGGCAAATCTTAATAGCATCATTTATTTGAGGATTGTTGCAGAAATAATGGATTTACTGAGAATAAATTCATGATTTGAACTAAAAGTTGCATCGAGTTTTACGGAATTTTGCCGGAAACTCTGCGCAATCATATGCCATCCATCACGCTTGTCCTGCGCCAGGATGGCAAATGAAGAAAGGCGGTTTATCCGGTCACTTTGCGATAAACGACCGCGACACCAAGCAACACCATGACACCGCCGATGGCCACCAGCATCAGCACCCGGTTGATTATGCTGTCGATACCGACATTGGTGGTGATCTGTTGCCCGTCCGGCGTCTTCAGCGCATAGACGTGCGTGCCGCCCATCCGGCCCAGCATGAGATAGTCGAATTCCTTTTTGCCGCCGGTCGATACGTGCTCGAACTCGATATCGCAGGACGCGATTATGAAAATCCTCTGCCGGCATCTGGCGGATGTCACCTGATATTCGCTGGCCGGTTGCAAGCTCGCTGCCTCAAGCTGGTAATCGCTCCAGATTGACGGCCCCAATATCCAGCCGGCACCTACCCCCACGGCTATGCAAACAATTGCAGCCAGAATTTGCTTCATAACAGCGTCCTTGACTCAGTGTATCGGCACGGATGAACCTTGCGCAGCCAACCACGTTCGGCCCGCTGCGGCAACCACTACGCCGCGACCTTCAGCACCACCGCGCGGCTTGGGCTCGTTGCGGCCTCGCCGGGCATCGACAGGTAGGGCGCGGTTTCCTCGGCAAGGGTGATCCGGCCGGCCGCTTCCAGCGCGGTGATGCGGGCGCTGAAGCCGGCCTGCCACAGCGTATCCTTTACCGTCAGGACGATGGCGCCGCCCGGCCGGCAGATGCGGACCAGCTCATCAAGGCCCTCGGCGCCGACATGGCCGGAGGTAAACACGCCGGCTGAGATGATCCCGGCAAAGCTTGCATCGGCAAACGGCAGCGGCCCGCCGAGCGCGAAGTTGTGCAGTGCGCTGTAGACGTTCTTTTTCTCGGCCTCCGCCAGCATGCCGGCGGAAATGTCGAGCGCCTCGATCACCGGGTAGCCGATGATCTGGAGCCATTCGCCAATGGCCCCGGTGCCGGCGCCGGCATCAAGGATCGGCGCTGCGCCGCGCGGCACATGGCGCGCCATCAGCGCCAGGCAGATTGCCGGGTGCCGGTAACCGACCGCTGCCATTTCAGCATCGTAGCTGCCGGCCCACTCATCATAGAGCCGCGCCACCTCTTTGGTGCCGGCCGCGCCATAGACCGCGCCCAGCAACCCGTCATGCTTGTCATCCGGCATGTCCGTCTCCGCAGCTGTTGTCCCTGACAGCCTATCGCAAGGATAGCCTGAAGACGCAAAACATGGAACAATTCGGCTGACCTTAATGAGGGTGAACCACGATGACGTATGCAAACGACCCCGAAGTTCACGCCGCTATTGCCGCCGTGCCTGAACTTGAAACCTATACCGGGCCCGTTGAACGGCTCGGCGGCCTCACCAATCGCGTGTTCCGCCTGGGCGATCTGTGCCTGCGCATCGCCGGCAAAGGGACGGAAGAATATATCGACCGCGCCAATGAGGCGGTCGCGGCCCGCGAGGCCGCCGCTGCCGGCGTCAGCCCCGCGGTGGTTCATGCCGATGCCGCGAGCGGCCTGATGGTCACCCGGTACATCGACGGCGCGGTGACCATGACGCCTGACAGCTTTGCGGCGCGCGCCGGTGCGCCGGCCCGGGCCGGCAAGGCTTTCCGCCGGCTTCATGTCTCCGGCGCCGAATTCCCGTTCCGCTTCGATCTGTTCGCCATGATCGATGATTATCTCGCCATCCTGTCTGGCAAGGACGTTGCCCTGCCGGACGGCTATCACGATGTCGTTGCCGAGGCCGAAACCGTGCGTGCCGCGCTTGACCGGCACCCGGCGCCGCTGGCCCCATGCCATTGCGACCCGTTGTGCGAGAACTTCCTTGATACCGGTCACCGCATGTGGATCGTCGACTGGGAATATTCCGGCATGAACGACCCGATGTGGGACCTTGGCGACCTGTCGGTCGAAGGCAGCTTCAACGCCGCCCAGGACGCGGAAATGCTGCACGCCTATTTCGGCCGCGATCCAAGCGCGGCCGAGGCAGGCCGCGTTGTCATCTACAAGGCTATGTGCGACCTGTTGTGGACCCTGTGGGGCCTGATCCAGCTCGCCAACAACAACCCGGCAGAAGACTTCCGCGCCTATGCCGACGGCCGCTTCGCCCGCTGCAAGGCCCTCATGGCCGACCCGTCCTTTGCCGGCCACATCACGGCGGTGCGCGATGGTTAGCTTGCGGCGCTTGGCACGGCAAGCTGGCAAATAGTCCATACAGATGGACACAGATAATCTCATTGATTAGTCTTTGTTGTGGAGGAACGTGAGACGAAACAACCTGGGGAGCCAAAGATCCATATTCTCAAAAAACACGTGAACAAACCGCACTAGCGGCGCCACGTGGTCAGGCCTGAATATGGACCGGTCCTCAACAGCTCGACATTGTTAGTCTTTTCGACCCCCGATAGGGCGCGCGCGGCCTGTTTGGTTCGGCCGGCCGCAATCTTCAGTCCACATGTCTTGTGTGGGGTCGTGACGTTGGCATGGAGTTGAAGCGCTGTCATGAGCGATACACCGTCATCTACCCGCAAACGATCCGCCCGCTGGATTTATCTGACCGGCGTTCTGGTGTTTTTCATTTACGCCTTGTGGATGATCGGTCCGTATCTGCGCTCCATCGTTGTACGCGATGCGGCGGTCACGGCCTGGGCAAACACGGTCACATCGCCGATCGATGGCAAGGTGGAGTTCCTGCCCTTGCGCGTCGGTGATCTCGTTGGTCTGGATGGCGTGGTCGCCCGCATCAAGAACGACCATATCAGCCGCAAGTCGCTTTCTGACGCGCAGGTCAAGCTCGACTACACCGGTGCCCGGGTGGAAGAGCTCCGCAATTTCCTGGCAGACATCAAGGAACTGGATCGCGGCCGCGCAGATCTCAAATCGCAGTATGCCACCGTTTTTAGGGCCCAACTCGATGCCCGTATCGCCAATTTGGGGCGTGAGATCGAGGCCACCGAAAGACAACTGGTGCTGATCCGCAAGATTGCCGCACGCAAGCAAAAGCTCGCGCAAAGCGGCACGGGTTCCAAAGATGCTGCTGACGAGACCATGTTGCGCGTTGCCGAGCTTGAACGAAAATTGGCCGAACTCAAGACACAGCTTGCCAGCGCGCAGGTGCGCCGCCAGCCGGCCGACCGGGGTGTCTTCATATCCTTGAGTGGCGATGATCCAGATTGGGTACGTGGCACGCGCATCGAGCTCAAACTACAAAAAAAGCAGGCCCGATTGGACCTCAAGAAAGCGCAAGCCGAATACAAGCTGGCCGAGACAAGAATTGCCGACCAAAAGCAGGATTTGAACCGGCGCAGCCGCGCCGACATCATCGTGCCGCCGGGCAGTGTAATCTGGAGCCAGCGCGTGGCATCGGGCGCAGCGGTTGTCAGCGGAAACCCGATCGCGGAATGGTTGTCTTGCGATGAGCTGATGATCGACGTGCCGGTATCTGATGCCGAGGTCTCCCTGATCAAACCGGCAATGGTCGCTGAAGTTATTCTGGAAGGCGACAACGTGGTGCGCCTTGCCAAAGTCTTGATGACCCGCGGCTCAGCATCCACCCTTGGGCGCGAGGATCTGGCTGCTGTTGCCAAGGGCCGGCATGAGGGTGGTGCGCAGGTGTTGTTGGATTTCTCGCATGAGGCCCGCAACTTTGAGACCTGCCCGGTTGGCCGTGCGGCTTATGTCGATTTTCCCGGTATAGGGCTGATTGATGTCATTCGGGCCAGGCTACGGCTTTAGATGTCCCAGTTGCGCGCGCCCAGCCCGGAAGAAAGGTCCAAGGAAGCCGCTGTCCTTTATGCAAGCCTGGCCGATCTGGCGATTGTCGTTCCCATGTTCATCTTCGGTTTGGCCACCATGTCGCTGACACTGATCAGCGAGGCGATACGCGTTGCACTGATGCTGGTCGTGGAATTTTATTCGCTGTTTGTGCTGCGTGCCGTACATAGGGACAAGTTGCGAAGATTCCGCTTCGGGATCGGCAAGATTGAGCAATTCTGCAACCTGGCGATAGGTGCGGCACTCTTTTCAAGCGGTCTGTGGATCGCCAACCATGTCCTCGTGACGGTCCTGTCCGGACAGGCCGTCGCAACACCGCTGGGGCTGGCCACCGCGGCCGTCGTTAACGGCGTCAATACGTTGATCAATGCGCTTGGCTGGTTTGCCATGATCGCCGCAGCACGGTCGGATGATTCCCCCGTCTTCAAGGCTCAATTGCGTGCCCGCAAAGTCAAACTGACAGCCTCCATGGTCGTGCAGGTGATGATAACAATCGCCGCCCTTGTCCGGGACCCGGTAATCTCGCTGTGGTTCGATGCCATCGGTGGCTCGTTCGTTGCCGTCCTCCAGCTGTCCATCGGGCTCGCGATGATGTCTGAGGCCTTGCCCGATCTGCTTGACCGGTCCCTGCCGGAAAGCCTGCGGCAAAGAATTGCCAACGCCATAAAGGCATCGGGTATCGCGCCGGAAGAACTCGTGCGTGTCAGGACGCGGCGCTCGGGCCGCATGCCCCACGTGGAGTTGACCCTGGCGCCGGCCAACTGTCTTGGCCTGGAAGATTTCCGGCAGCGCTGTGATCAGCTGCAGCAGGCCGTGACGGCAATCCTCGACGATGTAGAGGTGACAGTCGGTGTTGATGCAACCAGACGCCGACAAGCGGGGTCGATGAGCGGATGACCGGCAAGAGGTTGTTTGCAGTTTTTTTGCCAGACATGATCCTGGCTGTCACGCTCATGTGTTTTGCCATATTTTCCGCCTCGCGCATCATCATTGCCTTGTCGGTACTTTGCGTCATGACCCTGATACAGGACGCATGGACCTATGCCATCCGGCAGTCCGAAACAAAGGGTTCGTTCCGGCACTATGAGTACGGGATTGGCAAACTCGAGCAGGCTGTCAACCTGACGATTGCGGTAACGATGATTCTGGCAGGTCTTTGGCTCGTGAACATGGTGCTTGGGTCGCAGTCTGGCGGCGGGCGTGTTACTACACAGCGCGACCTTGTGCTGGCCGCGATGGTCAGCGCCTTATACACGCTGCGCCATGCCTGCCTGGCCTGTGCTGGAATGATCGCAAGGCGCGATGCATCAGGAAAAGCAGGCGCTGCCGGTGCAACGACCAGCCGGGGCAGATGTGTTTTGATCGCCGTTACCCAACTGGTCATCACCAGTGCCGTTTTGGCCAGGGATCCGCTTTTTG
>JABDJG010000414.1 GCA_013002595.1 Hyphomicrobiales bacterium
GTGGTGCGCAGTCATTGCCTGTCCGCTTATGACGGCAACGATCTTTGTGGTCGGCGGCAATGCTGAAGGATTTCAGGCACAGGTCAGAGCCGCACTCGATGCGATGATGGCGCAATTGTCGAGCGGCATCGCGGCCGAAGATCTCGCCAATTTCCAAAAGGCCATTGACGTGTTTGCAAGACTTGCAGCGCCGCTGGCCGCTGCAATTTGGCTGTTGGCGACGCTTTTGAACCTTTGGATCGCCTCGGCGGTTCTCAAAGCGTCCAACCGTTCACCGCGGCCGTGGGCTCCATTTGCAAGCTATTCCCTGCCAAAGTCAGCCGGGTTAATTCTGGCCGGTACGATGCTTGCCGCGTTGCTGCCAGGCACCCTGGGGCTCATTGCGATGATCGGGCTGATGCTGATGACAACCGTCTTCACGGTCATCGGTCTGGCAACGCTGCACGGTCTGACCATCGGCAATCCGATGCGGTCTTTCATTCTGACGTCGGCCTATCTGGCGCTGTTCGTCCTCAGCTGGGTGATGATGGTGCCGCTGATCATCCTGGCGCTGGCCGACATGCAATTCAATCTGCGGGCACGCAAACGCTCAGCGGCGCCGACGCAGGACGATTAAATTCCCCTGTCAATCAACGCAATTACCAAAAGGAGAAACATCATGGACGTCATCTTACTCGAGAGGGTCGAAAAACTCGGCGCGCTTGGCGACACCGTCAAGGTCAAGGACGGGTATGCCCGCAATTACCTGCTGCCGACCGGCCGCGCGCTTCGGGCCAATGCTGCCAACCGGGAGAAGTTCGAGGCCGACCGCGCCGCCATCGAAGCCAAAAATGCTGAACGGCGTGAAGCGGCGTCTACCGATTCAGAAAAACTCGACGGCCAGAGCTACATCGTGATCCGTCAGGCTGGTGAAAGTGGGCAGCTGTACGGCTCTGTTTCAACCCGCGACATTGCGGCTGCAGCATCTGAAAACGGCATTGCCGTCGATCGCAATCAGGTGTTGCTTGAAGCGCCGATCAAGACCATCGGTCTTTACACTGTGCGCGTTGCCCTGCATCCCGAAGTGTCGGTCGAGGTAACGGTCAACGTTGCCCGCACCGAAGATGAAGCCGAAGCCCAGGCACGCGGTGAGGATCTGACCGGTTCCCAATCGGACCGCGAAGAGGCCCGCATGGCAGCTGAAGAGCTGTTTGCCGAGGAAGAAGCCGACGGCGAGGATGACAATGCTGAGGCAGAAGCTGCAGGCGACACTGAAGAAGAAGGCCCGCAAGAGGCTACCGAAAAATAGGCGGCCCGCCTATCCGTAGTTGCATTTGTCATGGCTGCAGCATAGATCAGGATCGTTTTTGATTGAAACAATCAAAAACGATAAACCTGATCGATTTCAATACTTTAGAGGGCGATTCACGTTTGAGATTGATTCAATCTAAAACGATCGCGCTTTAGCGTTGCAGCCATTTTTTCAGCGAGACGTGGCAATTGCGCCAGATCAAGGACGTATTGTCGTCAAACATGTCATTAAGTATAATTGTTCTGACGGCAATTATTGCCGCGGTCCACAAAGAGCTGGAACGCTGAGCAGATAAAGAAAAGCGTTCCGCAAGGAGTGGTGCGCTGATGCTGTATTTGTTCAGAAAGATGATGCGGTCGATCTTCAGGACCGGCCAACTCAAGGTGATCGAGCCTGACGGCAAGGCCTGCGACTATGGTGACGGTACCGGCAAGGCTGTTGTTGTCAGGATCAAAGACCGCCGGACAATCCTTAAACTGCTGGTCCATTCGGATCTTTATCTCGGCGAGGCCTATGTCGATGGCACGCTGACGATGGAACAGGGTTCGATTTACGACCTCCTGGCGCTGGCAACCGATAATCTTGCGAAAAACGATCCGATCGCTGCCCTGGAGGCGTTGCGTAAACTGCGCATTGTGGTGCGCCGGCTGGAGGAATATAACCCGGTAGGCCGGGCCAGCAAGAATGTGGCGCATCATTATGATTTGTCCGGTGAGCTGTACGATCTGTTTCTTGACCGGGACCGGCAATATTCATGCGCCTACTTCGAGGTGCCCGGCCTGTCACTGGGTGAGGCGCAACTGGCCAAGAAACGTCATTTGGCGGCCAAGCTCGACATACACCCGGGCATGCGGGTGCTCGATATAGGTTCGGGCTGGGGCGGCATGGGGCTTTATCTGGCCGAAGTGTGCGGCGCCGATGTCACCGGGGTCACCCTGTCACAGGAGCAGCACAAGCTGTCGAATGCGCGCGCGCATCAGCGCGGCATCGAAGACAAGGTCAGGTTCGAGTTGCTCGATTACCGCCGGTTGGACGACCAGTTCGACCGGATCATCTCGGTGGGCATGTTCGAGCATGTCGGCATCGGTCACTACGGCGAATTTTTCGACCATGTGCACGCCCTGCTGAAACCGGATGGTGTTGCGTGCCTGCATTCGATCTCACGGGCCAATGGCCCCTCCCCGACCAGCGCCTGGATCAGAAAATATATCTTCCCCGGCGGATCGATGCCGGCGCTGTCGGAAGTCTTGCCGCATATCGAGCGCAGCGGGCTTTATGTCACCGATGTTGAAATTCTCAGAATGCACTATGCCGAGACCTTGCGGCACTGGCGCCGTCGGTTCGCCGACCATCGCGACAAGGCCAGGGAAATCTACGACGAACGGTTCTGCCGCATGTGGGAGTTCTACCTGGCCGGCTCGGAATGCAGCTTCCGATTCGACTTCCTCAACAATTTCCAGATTCAGATGACCCGCAACCGGGATGTGCTGCCGCTAACGCGCAATTATATCTCTCGCGAAGAGGAACGCTTGCGCCGGATTGACAGCAAACGCCGGCAACTGGCGTCGGTACGAAGCCGTTGAATCTCACCGAATCAATGTAATATCAATTAGTTGGCTGATTTGAACGGCTGCCAGCATTTTGATTTGTGAAAATCAAGGGTTTTCGCAGTGATTCTGCCGTTTTTTCGCAAGTTTGTGAAATAGTGCGGATAGCTGGTGGATTGTCGGTGGACCACCTCGCCAGCCTCGAATTGTTGCGCTATCAACGGTGAGACATGGAAACGGCAATCGACATCAGGTCCCACCCTCAGGGTGAGGACGCGGAAGCTGCCGCCGAATATCGGCAGCAGCCGCATAACCTTGAGGCCGAACAGGCACTCCTGGGCGCTATTTTGATCAACAATGAGGCTTGCGACCGGGTGACGGGCTTCCTGTTGCCTGAACATTTCTTTGAAGGCGTGCACGCGCGTATCTATGAGTCGGCTTCGACATTGATCCGGGCCGGCAAGCTGGCCTCGCCAGTGACCCTCAAATCGTTCTTTGAGAATGACGAGACGCTGAATGACATCGGCGGGCCGGTCTACCTGGCAAGGCTGGCGGCAGCGGCAACCACGATCATCAACGCCGAAGAATACGGCCGGGCCATCTATGAACTGGCGCAGCGCCGGCGGTTGATCGGCATCGGTGGCGATATCGTCAATGATGCGTTCGACACGCCAGTCGAGCGAAGCGCCCGGGACCTGATCGAGACTGCCGAGCAATCGTTGTACGAGATTGCCGAGACCGGCCGCTATGGCCAGGGGTTCCAGCCTTTCGGCACTGCGCTGACCGAGGCCATCGATATGGCGGCGGCGGCCTATCAGCGTGATGGCGGTCTGTCGGGTATCTCATCGGGCCTGAAAGACATTGACGAAAAGATGGGCGGCCTGCAGGCATCCGACCTGATCATCCTTGCCGCCCGGCCCGCCATGGGCAAGACGACGCTGGCCACCAACATTGCCTATAACGTCGCCAAGGCCTATGAGCCCGAGCACAACCCTGACGGAACCATGAAAGTGCTGAACGGCGGCATCGTTGCGTTCTTCTCGCTGGAAATGTCATCGGAGCAATTGGCGACCCGCATCATCTCCGAGCAATCCGGCATTTCGTCCGAGTTCATCCGGCGCGGCAAGATCGATGAGGGCGAGTTTCACCGGCTGGTCGAGGTCAGTCAGGAGCTGCAGTCGCTGCCGCTCTATATCGATGCGACCGGCGGCCTGACCATTTCTCAGCTTGCCGCCCGGGCGCGCCGGCTGAAGCGCCAGCGCGGACTTGGCCTCATGGTCGTGGACTACATTCAGCTGCTGTCCGGTTCGGCGCGGCGCGCCTCTGATAGCCGTGTTCAGGAGATTACTGAAATAACGACCGGGCTCAAAGCACTCGCCAAGGAGCTCAACGTGCCGATCCTGGCGTTGTCGCAGCTGTCGCGCCAGGTTGAGAACCGCGAAGACAAGCGGCCACAATTGGCGGACCTGCGTGAATCCGGCTCAATCGAACAGGATGCCGATGTTGTCATGTTCATCTATCGTGAAGAGTATTACCTTGGACGCCAGGAACCGCGCCCTGGCACACCGGAACATTTCGAGTGGCAGGAACAGATGGAACGGGCGACCGGCATCACCGATATCATCATCGGCAAACAACGCCATGGTCCGACCGGCACAATTCAGCTGCAGTTCGACGCGAATTTGACAAGATTTGGGAATCTTATCGCTGATGACCATTTGCCGGAGCGATTCGAGTGATCAACCATCGGGGGTTGCCTTAAATCGGTCCAGACCCTAGTTCGCGCCTTTTGGAATTGCAGGTTCGGGAAACCCGAAGGGCTTACATACATCGCCATCACAGGGAGAGGATGTGACGGACGATCCAATTGTATTCAGCCCGGCGCCGGGGGCGCCGGAGTTGGCAGCCGCGACACTCAACATCGATTTAAAAGTGTTGCAGGACAACTGGCGTCAGCTGGCGGCGCAATGCGGCGTGGCGCGCTGCAGCGCAACCGTCAAAGGCGATGCCTATGGACTTGGCATCGAACCCGTTGTCCGCGCGTTGACAGCGGCCGGATGCGCAACCTTCTTCGTTGCCCTGCCGCATGAAGGTGTGGTGGTGCGGGCAATCGCACCGGATTGCACGGTATTTGTTCTCGATGGATTGTTGAGCGGTTCGGCGGCTTATTATGCCGAGAACAATCTGATCCCGGTTCTGACCTCTCTAGATGAAATTGAAGAATGGACAAGCTATTGTGCGAGCAGCCAGCAGCGGCTCGCAGGCGCTTTGCATATAGATACCGGCATCAACCGCCTGGGCCTGTCTGGCGCCGATGTCGAACATCTGGCCGGCGTTCCTCAGCTCTTTGAGGTCTTCGATCTGAAGCTTGTGATGAGCCATCTGACAAACGGCGACCAACCGGGCGCTGAGACCAATCCGGCTCAGCTGGCGTTGTTCAATCAGCTGCGGGCATTGCTGCCGGATGCGCCAGCCAGCATTGCCAATTCAGCCGGCATTTTTCTCGGCGATGAATTCATACTCGACATGGTGCGGCCGGGGGTCGGGCTTTACGGCGGCAATCCATTCGCTTCGCGGCCAAATCCGATGGCGCCGGTGGTACACCTTTATGCGCCGATCCTGCAGGTGCGCGACGTTGCTCCGGGACAAACCGTCGGTTACGGTGGCGCCTGGCAAGCCGGACGGCCGTCGCGAATCGCCGTTCTTGGTGTCGGTTACCGCGATGGCTACCCTCGTTCGCTCAGTTATCCAGCCCATGACGGACCAGCCCACGTCATGATCGGAGGGCATTATGCACCGGTCGTCGGCCGGGTCTCCATGGACATGATTACCGTTGATGTTACGGATATATCTACCGATTTTGCCCGCCGCGGCATCAGCGCGGAAATCATGGGCGATCATGTAACTGTTGACGACATCGCCCGTTGGGCCGATACAATCCCTTATGAAATTTTGACCCATTTGGGTTCTCGGTACGCTCGGCTATACTCACCGTTCGATTCTGAGTAGCCCTCCCCCGCATCTGCCGGCTTGCATGGAGACTGATGGTGAACTTTGTTGCGCAAATCGGCCGGGTGGTGCTGGCGTTTCTCGAAGAGATTGGGCGCCTGTCCCTGTTCACCAAGAATGCGATGTTTGCCGGCATGCTGCCACCATTCTATTTGCGGCAGGTCTTCGATCAGTTGGTGCGCATCGGCTATAATTCGCTGCCCGTCGTCGGGCTGACTGCGTTCTTCACCGGCGGCGTGCTGGCGCTGCAGATTTATATCGGCGGCTCGCGGTTCAATGCGGAGTCGGTTGTGCCGTCGATCGTCTCGTTGGCAATAACCCGCGAGTTGGGCCCAGTGTTGGCAGGGTTGATGGTCGCCGGCCGGGTCGCTGCCGCGATCGCAGCCGAACTGGGCACCATGCGGGTGACCGAGCAGATCGATGCGTTGACGACGCTGTCGACCAATCCCTACCGCTACCTGGTCATGCCCCGGCTGATGGCTGCAGTCATCACTTTGCCGATCCTGGTGCTGATTGGCGACATCATCGGAGTGATGGGCAGTTACATTGTGGCCACAACATCGCTCGGGTTCAATTCCGGCGCCTTCATCCGCAACATGGTCGATTTTCTCGAGGTCCGCGATGTCGTATCGGGCCTGATAAAGGCTGGCGTATTCGGGTTCATCATTGCGCTGATGGGCTGCTATCACGGCTTCAACAGCCGCGGCGGTGCACAAGGTGTCGGGCGCGCGACCACCAACGCAGTGGTGTCGGCGGCGATCCTCATCCTGGCTGCGAACTACGCGCTCACCAACATCCTGTTTTCCGAATGAGCGCACAGATGGCTGAACAACCACATATCGAGCTTGAGGACGTCCGCAAGAGCTTTGGGCCCAAGCATGTCCTCAACGGCATCAACCTTGCTGTCGACCGCGGCCATTCACTGGTGGTCATCGGCGGATCGGGCACCGGCAAGTCGGTGATGCTGAAATGCATCCTGGGTCTGCTGGAACCGGACTCTGGGTCGATTACCATCGGCGGCAAGTCGGAGGTCGCCCTGAAAGGCGCAGAACCTGATCAGCTAATGCGGCGCTTTGGCATGCTATTCCAGGGGGCGGCCCTGTTCGACAGTATACCGGTCTGGGAAAACGTCGCCTTCGGGTTGATCCAGGGCCAGAAGATGGAGCGCACCGAGGCCAGGGACATTGCCTTTGCCAAGCTCGGCCAGGTCGGGCTGACGGCCGAGGTCGGCGAACTGTATCCGGCCGAGTTGTCCGGCGGTATGCAAAAACGCGTTGGCCTGGCCCGGGCGATTGCCGCCGATCCGGAGATCATCTTTTTCGATGAACCAACCACCGGGCTCGACCCGATCATGGCCGATGTGATCAACGATCTCATCGTCTCGTGCGTAAAACAGCTCGGCGCCACCACGGTCTCGATTACCCACGACATGGCATCTGCCCGCAAGATCGCCGATGACATTGCAATGATCTACAAGGGCGAGATCATCTGGCAGGGCGCTGCAGATACAATCGATGAATCAGACAACGATCACGTCGATCAGTTCATCCACGGCCGCGCCGACGGCCCGATCCAGATGGACGTGTTGCGGCCATAGGTTCGACCAGAGCCGAGAATCCCCCATGGCAGACACCCAATTTTACGAGATTGTCGGCAGCTTCGAAGTTGGCTTCGCCGAAGGGCATGACAGCAAGGACGAACTCGCCGGGGCCTTCGTCTATTGTTTCTGCCGATCCGCTGATCTCCAAACAGCCACGAAACTGATGTTCGAAGCGCTTGCCGAAGACCATTACGAAATTAAGGACATCGAATTCATTTCGTTCTTTCACTCATTGGAATTCGATGCTGACGACTACAGATACTTCGCCGAGATGTTTGACCAGCTAAACGGCGACCAAGTGGAGTACAGCGAATTCAATTCCTACTCGGCCGATGAAAGGTTGAACTGACTTGCTGCGCCAGATGTACCTGTTGAGGCCCGGAAAGTGGTTTCACGGCCCTCGACATTGTTCTCTTTTTGTTCTACACAACGAATCCACTCACCGTCATCCCGGATTTAGCCGGAATGCCGGCAAATTGTGAAACGTCACTCGGGATTTCTCGGCATGGCCAAAGTTGCAACTATTTTTGCCTGTCAGACTTGCGGGGCGGTGCATTCAAAATGGTCCGGGCGGTGCGACAGCTGCTCGGAATGGAACTCCATCACCGAAGAGGCCTCCGGCGCGCCGGTGTCAGGCGCCAAGGGGCAGGCGATGCCCAAGGGCCGGGCCGGCAATCTGGTGCCGCTGACCGGCGACAGTCCGCAGCCACCGCGCACGATGACCGGGATTGCCGAATTCGACCGGGTCACCGGCGGCGGCCTGGTGCCGGGGTCCGGCGTTCTGATTGGCGGTGATCCGGGGATCGGCAAATCGACCCTGTTGCTGCAGGCGATGGCCTCGCTGGCGAACACCGGCGCCAGGGTCATCTATGTATCCGGCGAGGAAGCCATTGATCAGGTGCGGCTGAGGGCTGAACGGCTTGGCGTTGCGCAAAGCGATGTTTTGTTGCTGGCGGAAACCAACGTCAGCGATATCATCGCCACCATGCGCGATGGCGCCGGGCCGGCAGTGGTGGTGATCGATTCGATCCAGACGCTTTGGTCGCCGGTAATCGAATCGGCGCCCGGCACGGTTTCCCAGCTCAGAGCCGGTTCAGAAGCGCTGATCCGGTATGCCAAGCAGTCCGGTGCGTCGGTTCTCCTGGTCGGCCATGTTACCAAG
Source organism: Hyphomicrobiales bacterium (assembly GCA_013002595.1). Classification (GTDB taxonomy): domain Bacteria; phylum Pseudomonadota; class Alphaproteobacteria; order Rhizobiales; family Aestuariivirgaceae; genus JABDJG01. Next base: position 8,610 of record JABDJG010000414.1, read on the forward strand.
GATGGCCAGATTGCCGGTCCCAAAGTGATCGAGCATATGGTCGACACCGTGCTCTATTTCGAGGGCGACAGGGGTCATCAGTTCCGTATCCTGCGGGCGGTAAAGAACCGCTTCGGGCCGACCGATGAGATCGGCGTGTTCGAGATGTCCGAAAGAGGCTTGCAGGAAGTCGACAACCCGTCGCGGCTGCTGATGGGCACGCGTGAAAGCACAACTCCAGGCTCGGCGGTCTTTGCCGGCATGGAAGGCACCCGGCCGCTGCTGATGGAGGTGCAGGCACTGGTGTCGCCGTCCTCGCTCGGCACGCCGCGGCGCGCGGTCGTGGGGTGGGACTCGAACCGGCTGGCCATGGTGCTTGCGGTGTTGGAAACCCGGGCCGGCATCACCATCGGCGCACACGATGTCTATCTCAATGTCGCCGGCGGCGTACGGGTGCGCGAGCCGGGTGCGGACCTGGCTGTTGCAGCGGCCCTTGTCTCGTCGCTGTCAGGCATCGCGCTGCCAGCCGAAGCGGTGTTTTTCGGCGAAGTTGCTCTGTCGGGCGCCGTCAGACCGATTGGCCAATCCGAGTTGCGGCTGAAGGAGGCGGCAAAGCTTGGGCTGACACGTGCAGTGATCGCAGACGGTGCTGAAGCCTCGCGAATCAAGGGGGTCGACATCAAGGCTCTCGATGACCTGTCAAGCCTGGCAGCCTGGATCACCAGCCGGTAAGCATCGGCAAAACAACGCAATAACCGATGACACTTGTGCAAAAGCTGCCTATAGTTTGACAAAAAGTTGGGGGCATGTTCCCCGTTGTCTGTGTGTAGATGCGGTCGGTAAAGGTGAGGCCCCATGCAACTTCAAATTCTTGATTTCATTCTCGGCGGCATCATGCTGATTTCCGGGCTGCTCGCGATGATGCGCGGGTTCACCCGTGAAGTGCTGTCGCTGGTGGCCTGGGGCGCGGCGGCTTTGGCGGCCTTTTTTGCCGTCTATACGCCCGAACTCGTCGAGCTGGCGCAACCCTACACCCAGAACGAATTGCTTTCGAAAATTGCTGTCGGCGCAGTCGCCTTCCTGATCGTGCTCATCATCATGTCGATGATCAGCGTCAAGCTGGCCGACCTGGTGCTCGATTCAGCCGCAGGCGGGTTCGATCGCACCTTGGGATTCGGCTACGGTCTGGCAAGAGGCATGTTGCTGGTTGTGATCGCCTATCTTTTCTACATCTGGCTGATTCCACCAGACAAGATTGAGGAGTGGGTGCGCAAGGCGCAGTCACGGCCGGCAATCGAAAAGGTTGGTGATCTGGTGATTTCGTTCCTGCCGGCCGAGATTTCCGAAACGCTGCAGGGCAAGAAATATCTTGGCGATAGCGGACAGGACGATACCAACAACGAGAAAGCTGAGCCCGGCGACCCGGGATACAAGCAGAACCAGCAGCGCCAAATTGACCAGCTGATCGAAAGCACACAAGGTGGTACAAGCCAGTAACTTGGATGCGAGAAGGTTTGAGATGACCGACGGCACTACCAGTTCGCAGGACACAGATGATTTCGATATGGACGGCGACCTGCTGCATGAGGAATGCGGCGTGTTCGGTGTCTTCGGACACGACGATGCCTCGGCGCTGACCGCACTTGGCATGCACGCCCTGCAGCATCGCGGCCAGGAAGCGGCCGGCGTCGTCAGTTATGACGGTGAACGCTTCCATGCAGAGCGGCGCATCGGGCTGGTCGGCGACGGGTTTTCCAAACAAGCCACCATCGAGCGCCTGCCGGGCCGGCTGGCGGTCGGCCATGTGCGCTACTCGACCACCGGTGACACGATCCTGCGCAATGTGCAGCCGATGTTTGCCGAACTGGCAACCGGCGGCCTGGCGATCTGTCACAATGGCAATATCACCAATGGCCTGTCGTTGCGACGCCAGATCATCGCTGACGGCGCGATTTGCCATTCCACATCCGATACAGAGGTTGTTCTGCAACTGGTTGCCCGATCCCGCAAACCACGGATAGTTGAGCGCTTCATAGATGCGCTACGCCAGCTGGAAGGCGCATTTTCGCTGGTTGCAATGACCAACAAGAAGATGATTGGCGTGCGCGACCCGCTGGGCATCCGGCCGCTGGTGCTGGGTGAACTCAATGGCAGTTACATCTTTGCCTCGGAGACCTGCGCACTCGACATCATTGGCGCCAAGTTCGTGCGCGAAGTCGAGAACGGCGAAGTTGTCGTGATCACCGAAGACGGAATTGAATCGCTGCATCCGTTCCCGAAGCTGCGCGAGCGCATGTGCATCTTTGAGTACGTCTATTTTTCCCGTCCGGACAGTATCGTTGCCGGGCGCTCGGTCTATGACGTGCGCAAGCGCATGGGAAGCGAACTGGCTGTAGAAATGCCGGCTGAGGCCGATGTGGTTATTCCTGTGCCCGATTCGGGCGTTCCCGCAGCAATCGGATATGCGCAAGAGTCAGGCGTGCCGTTTGAGCTGGGGATTATCCGCAATCACTATGTCGGGCGCACGTTCATCGAGCCGACGCAGCAAATTCGCGCGCTCGGCGTCAAACTCAAGCATAATGCCAACCGGCCAGTGATCGAGGGCAAGCGCATCGTGCTGATCGATGATTCGATCGTGCGCGGTACAACCTCGGTCAAGATCGTCCAGATGATGCGCGATGCCGGTGCGCGCGAAGTCCATCTGCGCGTGGCAAGCCCGCCGATCACCCATCCAGACTTTTACGGCATCGATACGCCGGATAAGCGCTCATTGCTGGCTGCAACGCATACCCTTGAAGAAATGCGCGAATTCATCGGTGTCGATTCCCTGGCGTTCTTGAGCATCGAAGGACTTTATCGCGCCGTGTGCCGGGAAGAACGCGATGCCGTCCGGCCGCAATATACCGATCACTGCTTTACCGGCGAATATCCGACCGCACTGACGGATATGGACGGCGGCTCGGACCACGACCCGCGCCAACTGTCCTTACTGGCAGAAACTGGATAACCCGGACAAGCTGTTCAATCGAAAGCAATTCCTATGAGTAAACCGCTCGAAAACCGCGTTGCGGTCGTCACCGGCGCGTCGCGCGGCATCGGCTATGCGATCGCCCGCCAGCTGGCCGCCGAAGGCGCTCACGTGATTGCGCTGGCGCGTACCGTGGGGGGTCTTGAGGAACTCGATGATGAGATCAAGGCTGCCGGTGGCTCGGCAACCCTGGTACCGACAAACGTGTGCGACTACGCAGCGATTGACCGGCTCGGCGCGGCCATCCATGAACGCTGGGGCAAGCTGGACGTGCTTGTCGGCAATGCCGGTGTCCTGGGCAAACTCACCCCGGTTGGGCATCTGGAGCCGAAAGTGTGGGATGAGGTGATCGCGGTCAATGTGACTGCCAACTGGCGCCTGATCCGCTCGCTTGATCCGTTGCTGCAGCGATCGGATGCAGGCCGGGCGGTATTTATATCGGCCGGTGCGGTACACAAAGGTATCGCCTATTGGGGGGCCTATTCGACGTCCAAAGCCGCGCTCGAGGCCCTGGTCAAGACCTACGCCACCGAGACGGCTACCACTAACGTAAGAGTCAATATTCTCAATCCGGGCCCGATAAGAACGGCGATGCGGGCGCGGGCGATGCCTGGCGAAGACCCCAATACCCTGCCGGCGCCGGCTGATCTTGCGCGCGCTGCAACAAACTTGTGTCTGCCGGAATGTTGTCAATCTGGTGCAATATTCGATTTCCAGGATGGCACGTTGACGGCCAGATAACCTTCGCGAGCCCATTGCGGATTATCATGAACAGGCGATTAATGGCGGTTTCATGCCGAATTAAGGACTCTGGCGTATAATTTGCATTACGAGACACCGAACCCCGTTTGGTAAACACCAGGGAACAGGAGGCATGAAGATACTCGCGATTACATTGGAAACGATGGCCCGCATGGCCCTGTTCACCGCCGTTATGGCCATGAGCGTACGCTATTTCGCCCAGCGCCAACGCCCGGTGACCGCCAGGCAGCAGCCCAAACAGCCGCCGGCCTGACCTTCCAGCAGAGCGCCCCCAGCTCTGCAGATTACCGGTACCTCAATACCGGCAGTGAGTATCTTTCATCCAATTTCAGACCAGCATCCAGGCTTTTTGCCCAGATCTAGAGCGGTTCACTGTTATATTGAACCGCTCTAGGACCTCAAGGCGTCAATATCATCGAGTTTGAGGAACCTGTACCAGGCGCCGTCCAATTCCGTCGCAAAGGTGCCGTCTTCCAGGGTCATGACCCGGCGGCTGTTGTGGGTCCATTCGTCGACCGCGGCCGGGTGCACATTGGCATCATAAAGCTGTGGCGGCGGGCGACGGGCCGGTTGACGTTCCGAACGTGGCAAGGCGGGCTCCAAAGGGCGTTCTGCAGGTGCAGGCGGCGCCTCCTGTTCTGGCGCCGGTGCAGGCGTTGGATTGGGTGCCGGTTCCGGCTCGCTTGGCGCCGGTGCTTCATCGTCATCAGATCTTGCCTGGCCTGGCGGCATGCCGCCGGTCGAGAACCAGCTGGTATTGGCCTGGATCTTCTCGGCGACCTCGATCACGTGTGAGACCGCGATGAGCAATGGGCCGGCGACCAGCAGGAAAGCGCACACGGATACGATCGTATCCGCTGAAAGACCGGTGGCCGAGACGAATGGCAGGATGATAAAGATCACTCCGGCCGCCGTTGCCAGCCAGCCGATGATTTTCACGATTGCAGCCATGCAGCTTCCCCTTGCAACGATTCAATATAAAGGCAATTACGCCTGACCTCACGTGAAAGTCAATTGTCTCACTCAGAGCGGTTCGATGGTCTAGACGTAAGGGTTCTTGCCCTTGCGCAGATTAATTCGGATAGGAACGCCTGTCAGACCGAAATCTTCCCGCAGCCCGTTGACCAGATATCGCTTGTAGCTCTCCGGCAGACCTTTCGGCGCGGAACAGAACACCGCAAACGTGGGTGGACGGGCCCGTGCCTGGGTCATATAGCGCAACTTGATTCGCCTGCCCGACGGCGCCGGCGGCGGGTGGCGGCTGATCTGGAAGTCGAGCCACTGGTTGAGTTTGGCGGTTGAAATGCGTAAATTCCAGATGTCATAGATCTTCATCACCGCGGGCATCAGTTTACCAAGACCAGCACCGGTCTTTGCCGACAAGGTGACAACCGGCACGCCGGCCAGTTGCGGCAAAAGCCGTTGCACCTCTTCATCAAGGGTGCGCCTGGCGGCCTGCTTGTCGGCCACCACATCCCACTTGTTGACCGCCAGCACCAGGGCCCGGCCTTCCTGTGCGACCTGGTCGGCGATGGTCAGGTCCTGTTTTTCAAGTGCCTGGGTTGCATCGAGCAGCAACACGACCACCTCGGCGAACTGGACGGCTCTCTTGCCATCGGCAACAGACAGTTTTTCCAGTTTGTCCGTCACCCTCGACCTGCGGCGCATGCCGGCCGTATCCCAGAGCTTGACTTGTCGGCCCTGCCACTCCCAGTCGATTGCAATGGCATCGCGGGTAATGCCGGCCTCCGGACCGGTAAGCAGCCTGTCTTCACCGACCAGCTTGTTGATCAAGGTCGACTTTCCCGCATTGGGACGCCCGACAATGGCCAGGCGCAAAGGTTTGTCGGGACCGGCCTCGCCGTCCGGCCCGGCAGATGCGCCCTCTCGCAACAGCGGCTCCAGCGCATCATGCAGATCGCCAAGCCCCTCGCCATGTTCAGCGGACAATGCAATTGGCTCTCCAAGGCCCAGCGAATAGGCTTCAAGCAAACCGCTTTCGCCGGCCTTTCCTTCCGACTTGTTGGCCAATAGGATGACCGGTTTGCCATGCTTGCGCAGAATGCCGGCGAAATATTCATCCATCGGCGTCAGCCCGGCGCGCGCGTCTATCATGAACAGGCACACATCGGCCTGCTCTATGGCAGCATCTGTCTGCTGGCGCATGCGGCCCGCAAGGCTTTCGTCACTGGCGTCTTCCAGGCCCGCTGTGTCGATGATCGTAAAGTGCAGCCCGGCCAGTTTTGCATCACCCTCACGCCGGTCGCGGGTCACACCCGGCCGGTCATCGACAAGCGCCAGACGCCGGCCCGCCAATCGATTGAACAGGGTTGATTTGCCGACATTGGGCCGGCCGATAATTGCTACGGTTGAAGACATTGGGTGCTTATAGTGTGTGGTGACAAGTTCAACGCATGGCAATCAAAGTGCCATCGTCGGCCAGCAAATACACAGTGCCATTGGCGATCACAGGTGCGATGAAGAACTCTTCGCCAACATTCACCGTGTTGATCAATTCACCCGTCTGCGGGGATACCGAAGCCAGCGCGCCCTTGGAGCTGATCGCCAAAAGCCGGCCGCCACCTACCACCGGCCCGGCCCATACGCCCTGGCCTGGCAGGTTGGCCGACCAGCGCACCCCGCCGTTGCTGCGCGCCACGGCAGCCATGGTACGCCGGCCGGCGATGATGAAAGCGTAGTCGCCGGCAACCCATGGCGTCTGGCTGCCTGAAATTTCGATCGACCAGCGCTCCTCGCCGCTCGACAGACTGAATGAGGCCATGCGCCCGGCATGGGAGATGGCAAATACGGCGCCGTCTTCAATGACCGGCCGACCGGCGATATCGTTGATTGTGGACGCGGTATTGGCAACGCTGCGGCCAATCAGATTGTCGCTCCAGGCGAGCAGGCCAGTGCCGGTCTCGAAAGTGAGCAGATCGCCTGTCGTGTAGGGGATCGATACGAAATTACCCGAGACCGCCGGGCTGTTGGAGGCAATGATCGAGGCTTGCTGCGGAGTGCCCTGATAGCGCCACAGCTCGGCGCCATCGCTGGTCGACAAGGCATAAACGTCGTTGCCCACATTGGAAAAGAACAAGCGACCCTGAGAGACGGTCGGTGCTGAACGGATCGGCTGGCCGAACGGCCGGCGCCAGACAATGGCGCCCGAACCAGCGTCAAGCGCCAGCACTTCACCGAAAGCTGACGTTGCGTAGACACGCGATCCGTCCGAGGCCAGACCGCCGCCAAATGCGCCCTCACCGTCCTTGCCCTCCGGCGCCAGCGGGCGTGTCCAGATCGCAGCACCATTTTTAGCCGAAAAGGCCCTGACCGTGGCCTGACTGTCGAGCACATAAACCCGGCCGCCTACGACGATCGGGCTTGCGGTCAAGCGCCCGTCGCTGTCCGATCCGGTACCGGCATCGATCGCCCAGGCCCGCTTGAGCTGGCGCGATAACGTCAGGTTATGCATCGCGTTGCTGGGTATCCCACCGGGCTGAGACCAGTTCGGGTTGGTTACCGCTGCCGGTATGGCAATTGGATCGCTTGCAATGGCACCACTACCGGTGAGTCCGGTATTCGTCAAAACCGCCTCGCGAGCACCCGTCAACGGCGGTTCAGACCCTCCGGTAAGGCCATCGAGCAGCCCCTCGGTGCCTGAACAGCCTGCCAGCAAGGCTGCAGCCAGCGCAACCGGCAGTGCCGATCGCAACAGGCGATACGCCAATGGCTGCCGAGTGGCAGCGTATCGATGAAAAGTCCGTCCCGTCATCATCATTCAGTTCACTGGGCAGCTTTGGTATCCAGCTGCGGTTTCAGTATTGTGGCAAACAGTTGCGCGCGCTGACGCAATCCAGCCGGCGTGTTTGGATCCGAAATAAGGCCTTTGATCAGCTTGTCGGCATCCGCAAGGTTGCCCGCGCGGTATTGCGCCAGTGCAAGAATTTCGTGCGCCGAGGCGCGCCAGGCGCTGCCCTCGACATCGAGGCCTGCCAGACGCGATTTCAAGTCATCTACAGATGCACTGTCGGCCAACAGATAAGCAGCGCGCACCCGCGACAAGTCCCGCAACGAGCCATCAACGGAGGTGTCGGCGTAAATGGCATCATACATCTTGACCGCGGCCTCGGTGTCACCCTTGTCGGCAAGTATACCTGCCTGCTGCATCCGCGACAGCTGTGCATATCCACTGTGGCTACCATCGGCGATTTTCGCATATGCGCCGGCGGCTTCATCTTTTTTGCCGTCGGTGGCAAGCTTGGTCGCCTGGACATAGGCGGCACCAGCCTTTTCGCTGGACTGTTTTTGCCAATATTGCCAGCCCTTGATGGCTGAAACGCCCAATACCACGCCAACGCAAGCGGCTATGACCAGATTGCCATAGCGCTTCCAAAGCTTTTCCATTTCTTCGCGGCGGACATCCTCGTCCACTTCGCGAAACAGCGACTCGTCGCTCAATCGACTTACTCCTAAACCGGACACCAGGCGGCGTCCCCCTCACCCATCCCCATGAGATAAGGAATTGATGTAGCGGGTAAATTACTGCGGTGTTCAAATCAAGGCAAATCTGATGCACGAAATCGTCCTGCAAGACTTGTACACACGCCTTGATGACGGCAATGTGGTGGCACTTGCGACTTCAAACCAGGCGGGAACTTCAATGGCTGGACCCTTGGACGGTGTACGCGTTATCGACCTTACCGCAATGGTATCGGGCCCAATGGCGACAATGACATTGGCTGACCAGGGCGCTGACGTGATCAAGATCGAACCGCCTGGCGGCGGCGATTATACGCGCCAGGTGGCGACCCGGCGGAACGGTTTTTCAGCGTCTTTCCTCAACAACAACCGTAACAAACGGTCGGTCATTATCGACCTGAAAAGCGCCGATGGCCTGGCGACCATGAAGCGCCTGGTGAAGCAAGCCGACGTGCTGGTGCAGAATTTCCGCCCTGGTGCGGTCGAGCGGATCGGTGTTGGCGAGGCAACCATTCGCGAGATCAATCCATCGATTATCTATGTGTCCATTGCCGGGTTTGGCTTTGACGGCCCCTATGCCCAAAAACCTGTATTCGACCCGCTGATCCAGGCGGTGTCCAGCCTGACCACCGTACAGGCCGGATCGGACGAACACCGCCCGCGCCTGGTGCGCACCATATTGCCCGACAAACTGACCGGCGTGCAGGCGGCCCAGGCGATTTCAGCAGCCCTGTTTGCCCGCGAGCGAACCGGCAAGGGCCAGCATATCAAACTGTCCATGCTGGATACGCTGGTATCGTTCCTGTGGAGCTCGGATATGGGCGGTCACACGTTCATCGGCGATGAGCCGGAAACCGAAACAGCCCAGTCGTTTATCGATCTCATCTACGAGACGGCGGATGGCTTCATCACCGTTGCAGCGATGCACGACAAACACTGGCGCGGGTTGTCTAAGGCGCTGGAGCGGCCCGACTTCCTGAACGACGAGCGGTTCACAACGCCGGAACTGCGTGATGACAACAAGGATGACCGGATCAACCTGACACAAGAGGCGCTCAGGCCGCACACCACCGCTGAGCTTATCAAGAGGCTTGATGCTGCTGATGTGCCCTGTGCGCCGGTTCTAACGCGGCGGGAAATGCGTGACCATCCGCAGATCGCTGCGAACGGCATCATCATCGAGCTCGACCATGATCAGGCCGGCAGGCTGCGCCAGGCACGTCCGGCGGCCGAATTTTCTGAAACCAAACCGCAAATGCGCATGGGCGCACCCGGTTATGGTGCGCATACTTATGAAGTGCTGTCAGAATGCGGTTTTTCTGCCGAAGAGATCGCCGGGCTGGAAAGCACCGGCGCGATCGTTCAGGCTGGCAAACAGGGATCATCGGAATGATTGACTTTTACTACGCGCCGACGCCGAACGGCTGGAAGGTTGCGATCATGCTGGAAGAGTGCGGGGTGGAATACAACACCGTGCTGATGCAGCTGTCGGCCGGTGACCAGTTCAAACCCGAGTTCCTGGCAATCAGCCCGAATGCCAAGATGCCGGCGATCGTGGATCATGATGTTGAAGGTGACCCGGTCAGCGTCTTTGAAAGCGGTGCGATCCTTTATTATCTGGCGCAAAAGACTGGGCAATTCATGCCCGAAAACCAGCTTGCGACACTGCAGTGGCTGTTCTGGCAGGCGGCGAACCAGGGACCGATGGCCGGGCAACTCAGCCATTTCGTCAATTATGCACCCGATGGCCAGGATTATTCGCTGAAACGCTATGCCGGTGAATACGACCGCAACCTGGCGGTGCTGGAGCGCCGGCTTGAGGGCCGTGACTACATGCTGGGGGAATATTCGATCGTCGACATGATGGCGTTCCCGTGGGCGTTCATCGCCAAGCCGTTGACCGCCTCGCTCGACAGGTTCCCAAATGTTGCAGCCTGGCGCGGCCGCATCAAGCAGCGCCCGGCCGTGCGTAACGCGATCAATCTATACAAGGGCAACCAGAACCGCGGCGAGCAGAACGCCCAGAACAACAAGCTGCTTTACAACCAGACTGCCGAACACCTGTTGAGCATCAAGAATTAGAGCATGTTGCGTTCAATCGGCACCGGCCCGCTCCCCCGCCCAACCACCCGATACGAGGGTACC